>URGC01000042.1 GCA_900547255.1 uncultured Eubacterium sp.
CAATCTGGTATCAAAGGGGTCAAAATACCTTTTGCCCCCAACATCTTAATATTCTATAATATCAGGCATTTCACAGATGCCTGTAAAACACAATATGGAGGGGAACCTTGAAAAAATATTATCTAATTCTACTAACATTTATTATAAGCCTTATTCTTACAACTAATGTAAAGGCTGAAACAGCTTCTGACAGCTCTACAGCCGCCAGACTGGACATCAGCATTTCATCTAATGGCAAGAACTGCCGCGGACTGCTCGATGACTCGTACAACACTAATGTCACATTTAATGGCAATGACACTATCACTATGACAAGCGAATCTCCTATGAGAGGGCTGTACATTAAGTGGAACGGGCCTGTCAATCCATGGACTCTTGAATACAATGGAAAAACACTTAATTGTGGTGAAAATGGATTTGTACATGAATACATTGATCTGGGCGAGGATGTCACAACCTGCACAATTAATATTCCTAAGAAAATCTCTATAAGCGACATTATGGCTTACAGTGCAGGAACTCTTCCGGCAGACGTACAGGTATGGAACAAGCCATATGACAACGCTGATATATTAGCATTTGCCACACATGCAGATGATGAAATTTTATTCCTTGGCGGCGTGCTTGCAACCTACGGCGGTGGACAGGGTGATTCTGTCCAGGTAGCCTATATGTGTGATTTCTGGAACAAAGAGCCTGTTAGAGAGCATGAGAAAATCGATGGCTTATGGGAAATCGGTATCAGAAATTATCCGGTATGCGGTGGTTTTGCCGACATCAAATCATTAAGCTTAAGCCGTGCTAAAGAAATATATTCATATGATGAAGTCACAGCATTTGTGACAGAACAGATACGACGTTTCAAACCGCTTGTATGCGTAACACAGGATCTTAACGGAGAATACGGACACGGCGCACATATGCTGCTTGCACACGCTGTATGTGATGCTGTTGACAACAGTGCCTCTGCTTCATTCTGCCCGGAATCGGCTGACAAATATGGCACATATGACGTTCCAAAGACTTATCTACACCTCTACGAGCAGAACCAGATAAAGATGAATCTCCGTACACCACTTGCAGGACTTGGTGGAAGAACTGCACTTGAAGCCGCATCTGATGCATACCTTAAGCATGTATCACAGCAGGTATGGGATTTCATAGTTTCTGACGACTACGAACACAGTTGTGCTAATTTCGGACTTTACCGCACAACTGTCGGTGCTGACACTGGCAACGACATGCTTGAACATATCACAACATATGAAGAAGCTGAGAGGATTGCAGCCGAGGAAGCATCCAAAGCTGAAGCCGAGAGCAAATCAATCGAAGAAGCTTCATCTATCGCTGCCGAAAAATCCGTCAAGGCTGCTGAGACACGACAGAACAGCCTTCCTATCATAATTATTGCTCTTGTAATTTTAGTCGTACTGATTGCCATTATGTTAATAATAAGAGCCAATAACGCAAGAAAAAGACGTATGAGAAAAAGATACAAAAAAGGAAAACAACTATGACGCAATCAAAAAGCAACGCATCCAGCATAATTAAATCTATAATTAATTTTACTATTAGTGTGTTTAATCCAGCGTTTTTACTATTACTATTCACATTAATTACGTTTAAATGTGATATATATGCAGACCAGCTTGATATCAGCCCTGAGTCATCCGGAGCCTCTTCGTATCTGACTGATGGCTCCTACTCTACTGGCAATAATTATCATTCTAGTGATAAAATCACAATAAGCTCTGATTCGCCTATCAGTTCTGTATACATAATATGGGACTCACCAGTAAGTGAATGGACACTTGACTTTAACAATACAAGCATGAAATGTGGAACGGATGGCTTCTTACATGAACTTGTAAAACTCACATCTCCATCCACATCTATAACTATTAACATAGAAGCGGATTCAAGAATCTGTGGTATCTATGCATTTACAGAAGGGGAACTTCCTGACTTTGTGCAGGACTGGAAAGCTTCATGCAGCGAGGCCGACATTCTTGTATTCTCAACACACGCAGATGATGAAATTCTATTCCTGGGTGGTGTCCTTTCCACATACGGCGGGGAGCAAGGGCTTCCTGTCCAGGTATGCTATATGACTAACTACTGGAATGGACTGCGTATCCGTGAACACGAAAAGCTTGATGGCTTGTGGGAATCCGGCATAAGAAATTATCCTGTGAATGGTGATTTTGATGACATCTACTCTGAAACTCTGGAAGCAGCTAAAAGCACTTATAATTATGAAGATGTACTGAAATATGTCACAGAACAGATACGTACATTTAAGCCAAATGTTGTTGTCACACAGGATTTGAATGGTGAATATGGACATGGCGGACATATGCTTCTTGCAAATGCCGTTACAGAAGCTGTCTGCAACAGCATGGATGCATCTTTTTACCCTGAACAAGCTGCCACACTCGGCACATGGGATGTCCCTAAGACGTATCTTCATCTGTATGATGAATCTCCGATATGGCTGGATTTGAACACACCACTTGATAAGCTTGGCGGCAGGACAGCTATTGAAACCGCCAAGGATGCCTACCTAAAGCACGTATCACAGCAATGGTGCTGGTTCTATGTATCTGACACTTACCAGTACAGCTGTGCCAAATTCGGATTATACCGCACTACTGTGGGTGCTGATACCCAGACTGGCTACAACCCGGACGGCAGTATATCTTCATCTGGCGGCAATATGCTCGAGAATATCACTACAAAAGCCGAGGCTGCTGCGCTGAAAGAAAAAGAGGAAGCCGAGAGGCGCAAGACTTTGGAACTTCAATCATCAAAAGATGCTGCGCAGGATACAACAAATAACGCCACATCTGACATTCAAAACAATCACAATAATATGAATTCGGGCACAGTCAGTTTATCAGGACGCATCAATCATCTGCCTGCTTTTATCATTCTGGCAGCTATGATTCTGCTGCTTATACTTGTTCTGGCATTAATTGTGGTGATTAATAAAAAGAAGAAAAGATAGATATACTTTGTAAATATTATCAGCTATCTGGATGGATTGACCTTGTAAATATTATCAGCTATCTGGATGGATTGGCTTATACAGCATAAATTTATATAATAAATCCAAAATTCTTATATTAAGCCTTTAATAAACAGCCATTTAGCTTAATGCAAATAAAAAGTTGCGAAAAATCCACAATTCTTTAAAGAACTGGATTTTCTCGCAACTTTTTATTCATGAAGCCAAATTAGGGTTTTAGCTAACTATATAATTAGTATTTCTGGATTTTCTGTAAAGATATCTATCAAAAAATCCAAAACATCAGAATTTCTAATTTAGATTTCTAACTCAGATTTCTTAATGTAGAAATTTTAATCAGAAATTTTTAATGTAGAATTCCTAATTGAAATTATCTATTCCTATCCCACATAAGCGCCAAAAACTCTTAATCTTCCTTAATAGGCTTGTTCTCTACACATCCAGTGAAATCTGCTCTGAATGTACCTCCCTGATCGCCTCTTGCTCCGTTAGTTGTTGAACAAGACTGGCATGTATCAGAACCTGGATTAGCTTCTGTTCTTCCGAATCGACAGGCTACTGCATTCTGATTATTACCACCGTTATTGTTGTTAGCATCATTACTTCCATCAGCACAGACAACCTCAGCTACATCGTCTACAAGCTCTACAACCGGCTTTTCATATAACTTCATAACACATCCTCCAAACTTAAATAAAAAAATATGGTAAAATTTTCTATTTGACAAAATTATATCATCATCATATTTTACCGTCAATTATATGAGAAAATTTTTTCGTTTAACTTTCGTAAAATTACGTGGCAGGATTTTGTATAAATCTACTTATACGTTTTCTATATAAGCGGGGTGCTGCTTCGCTAAGTTCTAAGGAACACCCCGCATCCGCGGTGTGTGGCAAACACTAAGCTCAGCTTCGCTTCGCTAAGTGTTTGCACAAAAAAGGCGCCCTGCAAAAAGCAGGGTGCCTGAATATACGTAGTATCTATTATTATTGGAATTAGTTGTTGATTAACTTATCCTTCTCATCATTCCAGCTGTAAAGCTTTCTGATTTCAGCACCAACCTTCTCTGATGGATGCTCAGAAGCTAACTTTCTCATAGCCTTGAAGTGTACCTGACGACCAGCAGGTGACATATCAAGTAAGAATTCCTTAGCGAATGTACCATCCTGGATATCCTTAAGAATCTGCTTCATAGCCTTCTTAGTATCCTCTGTTACAATCTTAGGTCCTGTTATGTAATCACCATACTCGGCTGTATTAGAGATAGAATATCTCATTCCTGCAAAACCTGACTGATAGATAAGATCTACAATAAGCTTCATCTCATGGATACACTCAAAGTATGCATTTCTTGGATCATAACCAGCTTCACAAAGTGTCTCAAAACCAGCCTGCATAAGTGCACATACACCACCACAAAGAACTGCCTGCTCACCGAAGAGGTCTGTCTCTGTCTCTGTTCTGAATGTTGTCTCAAGAAGACCAGCTCTTGCTCCACCAATACCAAGACCATATGCAAGTGCCATATCAAGAGCCTTTCCTGTTGCATCCTGCTCAACAGCAACAAGACAAGGTGTACCCTTACCTGCCTGATACTCAGAACGTACTGTATGACCTGGTGCCTTAGGTGCAATCATAGTAACATCAACATCCTTTGGTGGCTTAATGCATCCAAAATGAATATTGAAACCATGTGCAAACATTAACATATTACCTGGCTGAAGATTTGGCTCAATATCCTTCTTGTACATATCTGCCTGTAATTCATCATTGATAAGAATCATGATGATATCAGCCTTCTTAGCTGCTTCTGCAGCTGTATATACTTCAAAGCCCTGTTCCTCAGCTCTCTTCCATGACTTAGAACCCTCATAAAGACCGATTATAACATTGCAGCCTGAATCCTTTAAATTTAATGCATGAGCATGTCCCTGACTACCATAACCGATAATGGCGATTGTCTTACCATCTAATAATGATAAATTACAATCCTGCTGATAATAAATCTTAGCTTCTGCCATCTTTGTTTACCTCCAAAAGTATTTAATTAATTTATTTTAAATTTGCAGAACCTCTGGCAAGTCCTGTAATACCAGTTCTTGCAAGCTCTGTAATTTTAAAACCGTTAAGTAATTCTATGAATGCTTCAAGCTTACTCTGAGCACCTGTAAGCTCAACAATAAGCGAGTCTATTGATACATCAACAATCTTGGCTCTGAATACATCACTTATTGCGATAACTTCCTGTCTTCTTGAAGCATCACACTGTATCTTGACAAGTACAAGCTCACGGCACACTGATGCATCCGCTGGAAGCTCTACTATCTCTTTAACATCCACAAGCTTAGATAACTGCTTCTGAATCTGCTCTAACACATCCTCATCACCAGATGCTGTAATAGTCATCCTTGATATAGCAGGATCTGTTGTCTCACCAACTGTAAGACTATCTATATTGTATCCTCTTCTTGAGAACAGGCCTGCGATTCTGCTTAACACGCCGGCATAGTTCTTAACAAGCATTGAAAAAACTGCACGTCTCATGTCATACCTCACTTAAATCAAATCCTCATATAATTGTATCAACTGCACTCTTCATTGTCAACAAGCAAATGCCAGCATTAAGCATATCAGCATCGCGTTTATCATGCGTAACCAGTATAACCGTCCTGCCTGACTGATAATCCAGTATAAACTGTATTGCATCCCTGCGTGCTTCACCATCAAGTCCTGTAAATGGTTCGTCAAGAACAACAATGTTCCTGTCACTAAGCATCGCTCTTGCAAGCGCAGTCCTGCGCTTCATCCCACCGCTTAGCTGGCTTACCGGCTTATCAAGACAGTACTTGGGAAGAATCTCAGACAAAGCCTTGGCAATAAGCTTTCTATCCGAATATTTCCCATGTCCCTTCGTCACAAAATACACATTGTCAACAGGCGTTCTGTCCATTATAAGCCTGTCCTCCTGAAACATCGCAGTTATATCAGAATCAACCATGATACTTCCCGAATCAGGTTTCTCAAGCCCCATTATCATCCGCAAAAATGTTGTTTTACCGATGCCTGATTTACCCATAAGACAATATATTCTGCCATCTTCAAATCTCACATTAATATCATCAAGAATTTTTTGTCCTGCATAACTTTTGCTGACACCAATCACATCTATCATATCTTTTTAAGCCACTTTTCCAGTAAATCAATCAGTGCTGTAAATGCTTTTTCAAGCAAGACACTTAACAACACCACCATAATGCTCCATGCAAATAATCCTGCCGTGTCGATATAGAGCTTGGAATAGTACAACTGCTCTCCTATCGAATTCCTTGCAAGTCCTATGACCTCAGCCGACACTCCTGCTTTAATACACATCCCGGCAGCAACTTTAAAATCAGGTTTTGCCACCGGCAGAATCTGTGGTATATCTATCCAGCATATCCTTCTTATAATTCCCACACCATTCACATCTGCCATCTCAATCATCTGCATGTCACGCCTGTCAATTCCTGATAAAACCGCACTGTATACAATAGGGAATGTCACTATAAATGACGTAAATACCGAAACCCGTCCTGAGCCGAACCATATAATCAGCAGTATGATAAACGATGCCATTGGCAGTGATTTCATAAGAAGCACCGGCGGCGCAAGCATTTCCCCGAAAAGCCTGCATCTATGCGATACAACCGCGCACACGCTTCCCAGTGCAGCAGCACTTAAAAATCCGAGTGTTATATTAATCATTGAATTAACTAATATTCTATATGTAGAACCCATGCCAAGCAGATTAACAATACTTGACAATACACTGACAGGGCTTGCAAGAAGAATGTCAAGCCCTGTCAGTACACTTGCAGCCTGCCATATGATTAACCACACAGCCACTGCTGATATTCTTTTAATATTATTTTTAAATATCTTTCTTATCATAGTCATCAAATAACTGTCTCTATAGCCTTACAAACCATATATACTGCTGAGACATCATCCTGGCTCCACTTTCTTCTGTGTATGCCAAATATATCAAAGCACACAACCCCGATACATTCCCCATCACGCATAAGCTTAATCTGGAGAGTTGAACACAAGTCAAATTCTCTCATGCTGTTAAATATCTCTTTGAAGTCATAGCTTAGTGAATTGACATTGTTAACCTTGTTGATGCCATATTTGTCGAATGACTCCATATATTTTTCATTACTGATAAATTTCACTTTGTCTACAGGCTTAGAGTAATGTCCAAGAACCATAGGTTCATCGCCATTACATTTTGCAAGAACTATGCCATGTACATTCATTCTGTCCATAAGGTCATCTAAGACTTCCCTTACAGCCGGTCTGCCTTCATTAACAATCTTAATCATCATGGAAGCCGCCATCTGGTTCTTATCAAGAGGCTTCATGAAATCAGCAACCATTCTTCCATTATCCCTGTCACTTGCATTGATATAAGAAGAATGAAGCTCCTTGTCGAATAAGATGTATCTATCCTTGCCCTTCTCCTTGGCAATATAGAGTGATGCATCTGCTATCTTGAACAGCTCTTCATAAGAATTGCCACATTCTGGATATGTTGCAATTCCGATTGATACAGAAAATACATATTCTGGCATCTTCTCAGCTATCTTAGCCTTTAACCTCTTACGCATCTCTGTAAGACGCGACTTAAAATCTGTCACATTATTGAAATCCGACAGGAGACACATAAACTCATCTCCACCGATTCTTCCAATAATTCCATTATTCTCAAATGTCTCTTTCAACGCATTAGCAAGCATAAGAATAACTTCATCACCAAATTTATGTCCATATGTATCATTAACCGTTTTAAAATCATCTATATCAATGACACACAGATACATATCTGACTTACGTCCAGTCTTAACCACCTCGTTAATCTCGCCTATTATTGTCTCAGTTGCAACCTTCTTGTTGAGAAGTCCTGTAAACATATCAAGGTCAGCATCTTCCTTATTGCCACTCTCAACAATAACTCCATCAGACTGGAACACAATACCTGTAACCATATTGACTTTGAATCCATCTGTAAAAAGCTCACCCTTAAAACATATAGACTCAAATTCATCTGGTGAACCCGAAAGCATAGATGTGTGGAGAATTATATTAAACTCCTCCCTGCCCTCACGCATAAGGTCACACATCCTGTTAAACTCTGCCTTGTCTTCCTGTGCAACAAGATTCTTCTCATTGACTTCCTGCTGCCATTTCGTCAGAGGCTCCTTGTATATAACTTTGGCATGACCGCCAGCATAATAATATATGCTGAAAGCATCATCCTCTAAATTATAGTCAAAGTAATTAACATTCATCTGGCTTAAGAATTTCCTGTATTTGCGCAGATTCTTAAAATAAGTAAAAAACTTATGTGTCATCTGCACAACATCATTAACCGTCAGATAATACTTCACAACCTCCTTGTTGCGGAAGTTGCTTCTGGCTTCCTTCGCCCTGTTGACGAGAACATATCTGTAACAATCCTGCTTAATAAGGAATCTTACAATATATGGCTCGTCATAATTCTCACTGTCTAAATACTCTTTAAAACCTTCCCAGTCATCTTTATATATAAGCTTATCAAGGTCACACTCAACGTAATCGCCAAGCATGCTAAAATATCTCTCATCACCATGTACAAACTTATATTGGCTGTCAAAATCGCATATTGCTTCCATCATAGGATTGTCGATAAGATTCATGCTTGCCCGCATAATATACCCCCATACAACCGCCTTTAAGTCCACACTAAAGCATCATCCTATACCCCTATAGGACTGTCGCCTAACCACGCTATAATGCCTGCTCTTTTACAGCTAACACCTTCGTAATCATCTTGTCTTTAACTTCTAGTACCTTAAATTCATAACCATCACATGTACATGAAAATTCCTCATTTTCTGACGGAATCTTACCCATCTTGTATATCATGTAACCGTTAATCGTATCTATATCTTCACAGTCGAAATGAATCTCAAAAAGCTCTTCTATATCTTCCAGAGTCGTCTGTCCATCCAATACGTAAGAACCATCATCCCTTCTGTTGATAAGAACCTCTTCATCATCATACTCATCGAGAATATCCCCAACAATCTCTTCCAACACATCTTCAAGTGTTATGAGTCCTGATGTCTGGCCGTACTCATCTACTACTATAGCCATGTGCGTCTTCTTAGACTGCATTTCTTTGAATAGAACACTTAAATTACGTGTCTCTGGAATATATGTAGCATCAAACAGAAGCTGATGTTTTACTTCTTTAATCTTCTTATCCCTGTTAGCCTCATCTACATATACTTTAAGCAGATCTCGTAAATGTAATATTCCGATAATGTTGTCTATATCACCATCATACACCGGATACCTTGAAAAATTCTCCTTAAGTATGAAGTCAAACGCCTCATTAACTGTCGTCTCACAATCAATAGCAACTATATTCTTTCTGTGAATCATAACATCTGATGCCTGCCTGTCAGCAAACTCAAATATGTTATTAATCATCTCCGCTTCATTCTCTGCGAGGACGCCCTGTTCATGGCCTTCATTGACCATATCCATAATCTCTTCTTCAGTTACGTCATCCTCTTTTTTTCTGCCTAGCTTCTTAAATAATCCCGTTAAAAAATTATTATTGTCATCCACGGGGTGAACATCGCTCATTGTAAAATTCCTTTCCAAAAAACCTTTGCTAAAATGTGTTATTTAATAGTAATTATATTGTGTAATTATAACATATATCACTACTTATCGTCAATGTAGTTCATCCATCTCAAGGCTTACTGACAGTGCGTGGTTTACCTTGCCTATAATCTCATTATCAAGATGGCACACCTTGTCTTTAAGCCTTTTTTTGTCTATTGTACGCAGCTGTTCAAGTAGAATAACTGAATCCTTAACAATGTCATATCTGCACGAATCAATCTCTACATGTGTAGGCAGCTTTGCCTTGTTCATCTTGGATGTAATGGCTGCACATATAACAGTCGGACTATGTTTATTACCTGTATCATTCTGTATAATAAGTACCGGTCGCACGCCACCTTGTTCAGAGCCTACAACCGGTCTTAAATCCGCATAAAATATATCGCCACGTTTAATAACCAATTAAATCACTCCCAGCATATAGTATCAAGTTAAATCCTTGTATCTATAAGTATCTCCAGGAATAAAACGTGTATTCAGATTAATTAACATCAATCTTCAAGATTTATTTTTATATTAATATCTAAGATTTATTTTCATATCAATCTTCAAGATTCCACTTAACATGGAAATAATCATGACTTCCTATATATCTTCCTGATTTATAATAATTTCTAGGAATTCTCTTATTAAGATTACATACAAATTCATAATTAAATGTTCCAGCAAGCGCCGCAATCTCTTCGACTGTTATCTCCTCATCACCATCACGGCCGATAAGTGTGACAAGTGAATCTCTGCCGACACCTTCAATATCTGTGACATCAACCATCATCTGATCCATGCACACTCTTCCTATAATCGGTGCCTTCTTTCCATTGATAAGGACATACCCCTTAGATGACAATGCCCTTGGATATCCATCTCCGTATCCGACAGCTACTGTTGCGATAACGCTAGGTCTTTTTGTTACAAATGTTCCACCATAGCTTACCTCTTCGCCCTCAGGCACTTCCTTTACATAAGTCACATGGCTCATAAGCTTGAGTGCTGGCTTAAGCTGTACCCTTTCCATATCAACCTCTGTTGATGGGTACATTCCATACATGGCAATCCCAAGCCTTACCATGTCCTTATATGTGTCCGGCATATCAATAACAGCGGCACTGTTAGCACAGTGTACATACTGGAATGTAATGCCCTCATTCTTTAACATGTCAACGAATGAATTGAACTTGTGAAGCTGTCTCTCAGACTTGCTCTTATCTGCCTCATCTGAGGTCGCAAAATGTGTGAATATTCCCTGCACATCAAGATTGCCAAGCTTTTTGATATTCTTTACAATCTCAACTCCTGATTTATCAGGCTCAAGTCCTATTCTTCTCATTCCTGTGTCAACCTTGATATGACACAGTGCCTTCTTTCCAAGTCTGCCTGCAACTTCATCAAGCTCAGCAGCAGTCTCATAATCAAATACTGTTGCTGTAACTTCATTTCTTAAGAGAGTCTCATACTCATCGACATTAACAAAGCCTAATATCAGTATTGGCTTATCTATTCCATTCTCTCTCAGATTAACCGCCTCATCAAGTGTAGCAACTGCGTACATGCAGACCTTAGAGTATACAGCCTTTGCAACTGCAACATCGCCATGTCCGTATCCATCTGCCTTGACAACTGCAACCGCCCCTGTTCCCTCTGGGGTAAGCTTCATCAATGCATCAACATTATCCGATATGATATCAAGGTCAATATCTGCATACACTCTGTAATATTTAGTCACTTTTATTTTCCTCCGTTTTCAAGTTATATTATTGTAGAATCATTTATCAGATTAGTGTACCACTTCTGTGCAAGCACATAGGGGACTGACTCTGCTATATCCATAGCCTTCATTCCGGCAGTACCAAGCTTCTCACAAGCCTTATCTCCTGCCCTGCCATGTACATAAGATGCCATAGCCGCATAAAATGGTATGTCACTTCCCCTATACATGCACATAATTCCAGCAAGCACACCTGTCAGTACATCCCCTGAACCAGCAGTTGCCATTCCAGCATTGCCAGAGGCATTGATATACACTGCTTCGCCATCTGTGATAACTGATGCCGCATCTTTAAGGATAACACTGCATCCATATTCCTTTGCAAGTGATTTTGCTGACAATATCAGATTGCTCTTGATATTATCTATTGATGTGCTTAGCAGTCTTGAAGCCTCACCAACATGTGGAGTTATGACAACATTCTTTCCAAGCCTGTAATCTGCTTTGCCATCAACATGGATTCTTGCCAGCAGATTAAGCGCATCCGCATCCATTATAACGTATCTGTTATCATCCTCAATATCTTCATTGGCAACGAATTCCATTATCATTCCAAGTATTGATTTTGCCATATCATCTGTTGATATTCCCGGTCCTACAATAATGCAGTCTGCCCACTGGCATAACGCAGGAAGCTCATCAATATTATCATTATATGTCACAGGAATAGCCTCTACCACATTCTTAAGAAGTGTCTCCCTGTTATTCTCATGTGTATAGACCTTCACAAGCCCGCAGCCGCTTCTTAGTGCCGCTTCCGCTGCAAGAACCGCTGCTCCTCCCATGCTGGAAGAACCTGCTATGACAAGAACTTTGCCGCATTTTCCCTTATCAACAAATCTGTCTCTTGTAGGAATACCAGCCACATCACAATCCTCAAGCGAATGGACTATATTGGAATCATTGCCGCCAAGTGACAGGAATCTTTCAAATCCATCTTTGACAAATCCAATATCAGCAACTGTTATTCTGCCTGCATGGCTTCTTCCCGGTTCAAGAGCCATTCCAGTCTTTTCATATCCAAATGTTATAGTCTCATCAGCATTAACCGCGATGCCAAGAACTTCTCCTGTAGAACAGTTTATTCCAGATGGAGAATCTATTGAAAATACATACGCACCACTGTTATTGATATCTTTTACAAGTGCCGCATAATCACCTGAAATGTCCCTGTTAAGCCCTATTCCAAATAATGCATCTACTATATAATTATATGTATCTACCGGTCTGTAGTTCCATCTTAAATATGGGCTTCTGTCCTTTAACCTGTATAATATATTCTTCTGAATCTGATATTCCTTCGTGCCCTCTGATTCATTATCAATAACACATATATCAACATGTATTCCTGCCTGTACAAGGATTCTTGCAACTGCAAGTCCGTCTGCACCATTATTGCCTGTTCCGCTTGCAATAAGCACAGGATATTCAGGCATTTCTGCCCTGTTATCACATTTTAACCTGTCAATTATCCTGTCTGCAACAGCTAATGCCGCTCTCTCCATCAATACAACTGATGGAATTCCTATATTAGATATTGAATATGTATCTATTGATTTTGCCTGAAGGCTGTTTAATAACTCTTTCAAATGTCTCTGCCTCTATCTATTCTTCGTCATTAATTCTGTCTAATGCACCCATTATCTCAGCTCCGAATATTGAATGCATTCCTGTATATAATGCCTCATTAATATTCTCTTTATCCTGTTTGATAAGAAGATTTTTCTTTAACTTAATCCTTGTCTCGTCAATCCATTTATCAAGGACTTCAAGGTCGCTCTTATTCTCGTTAATTTTGTGATAGCACATCTTGGCTGTCTCTATTAAAAGCTTTCTGTTCGCCTCTGCTAACTGTGCTGGAAGCTCCTGTTCTTCATTTTCCAGAGATGATATCTTATCCTTGGCTTCCCTGATAAGACGCTGGCTCTGATTCATCTTCTTCTGATGTCTTGGGCTGTCATCCTCTTCCATGCTGTTAACAACTGTCTGGATAAGCTGTGCTTTAATCTTCTTGACCTCATTCAAGTCATCATTAACCTGCCCCTGTCTTTTAAGAAGTTCATTGACACGCTTCTCCCAGAACTTAATCTCATCCGTCTTGCTTACCTCAGGAACAAGCTGATACCAACGCTGATCCAGTGTAAGCACAGGAATATTCCTAATAGCATTATTATCTTTTAATTTGTCATATGTAATCTCTGCCACAAGAATTTCCTCCCTATTCAAAAATAGTGTGCCCAATAAAGGCACACTACATTCTACTACATATTCTCATTATTCGCAATTGTATAAGAAAGTCTCATAAGACTTTCTGAAAGATGAACATTCTCAACTATAACATCCTCTGGAAGGTTTAAGTCAGTATGGGCAAAGTTCCATATTGCCCTGATTCCTGCATCCACAACAACCTTAGCCACCTCTTTGGCAGCTTCCTTAGGAAGAGTAAGTACAACTATCTCGATATTATTAGACTTAATAAAATCAACTATCTCATCCATAGATGCCACAGTGATACCGCCAATATCATGTCCCTGAATCTTTGGATTATTATCAAATACGCCCTTGATGATAAATCCTCTCTTGGCAAAGTCACCTGAATTAACAAGTGCCTGTCCCATATTACCAGCACCTACAATAACCATGTTATGTGCCTTGTCAAGTCCAAGAATCTTACCAATCTCATCGTACAGATACTTGACATTATATCCGTATCCCTGCTGTCCAAATCCACCAAAATTGTTAAGATCCTGTCTTATCTGTGATGCAGTAACTTTCATCTTAACGCTAAGCTCCTTAGATGAAATTCTCTGAACATCGCTCTCTATAAGTTCGCCAAGATATCTGTAGTATCTTGGTAGTCTTCTTATAACTGCTGAAGATATCTTTTTATTCTTTTCTTCCATCATAATCCTCACTTCAAAAATATACAAATACGAAAATAATGTAAAACACTTTTACAAAATTTTAACTATTATTTCTGATTATACACCAGCGTTAAATTTTTGTCAAAAATGCTTTTTCTTTTTCTTCTTTCCGGCGCCTGTAGCCTTCTCCATATTGATAGCTCTTCCGTTGATTGACACGTTCTGCATGGCATCAAGAACCTTGTCCGCATACTTGGATGGCACTTCAACAAATGTATAATTATCAAGCATATCTATTGAACCAACAAGCTTGCCAGGGATTCCTGACTCACCTGCAATTGCACCAAGTATATTGCTAGGCTTAATCTTATCCTTCTTGCCAACATTTATAAACAGACGTACCATTCCATGTCTGTCAGCATCAAGGTCATAATGCACAGTCTCAACTTCCATTCTGTCCTTAAGACTGTCACCTAGATGCATTTTAAGAAGGGCTGCTGCCATATCCATGCATGTATAATCTTCGATATTAAGCTGGTTTTCTATATACTCAACCATATCAGACAAGCCGCCCTCTTCAACAGTCTGTCTTATCTGGTTAAATACGCCCTCAATAAGTGTGTTCTTCACATCATCCATTGATGGTACTGGTTTTGCCTTAATCTTAGTCTTGCAGTATCTCTCTATCTCTTTAAGCTTATAAGCTTCCTTTCCAGATACGAATGATAAAGCAACGCCTTCTCGTCCGGCTCTTCCAGTTCTTCCTATACGGTGTACATAATATTCCTCATCCTGTGGAAGGTCATAGTTAAATACAACGTCAACGTCATCTACGTCAATTCCTCTTGCAGCCACATCTGTCGCTATAAGAATCTCAGTCTTGCCGCTTCTGAAATCAGACATAACCCTGTCTCTCTGCTGCTGCTTCATATCACCATGTATTCCATCTGCAAAGTAACCTCTGCCTTTAAGCTCTGATATAAGCTCATCAACCTGTCTCTTGGTATTGCAGAATACAACTGAAAGCTTAGGATTATATATGTCAATAAGCCTGCACAGAAGCTCTGGCTTATTCTTAGGTCTTACCTCGTAATAGAACTGCTCAATATTCTCAACTGTAAGCTCTTTTCTTACAACCTTAATCACATATGGGTCTTTCTGGAAACGTCCTGCAATGTCTAAGATTGGCTTTGGCATTGTGGCTGAGAACATTACTGTCTGTCTATCATCTGGTGTTCCTGCAAGAATTGTCTCCATATCCTCGCGGAATCCCATGTCAAGCATCTCATCTGCCTCGTCTAATACGACCATCTTTACTTCATCAAACTTAACAGTCTTTCTTCTCATATGGTCCATGACACGTCCCGGTGTTCCAACGATAATCTGGACACCATTCTTTAAAGACTTAATCTGCTTGACTATCTCCTGTCCACCATACACAGGAAGCACCTTGATGTCACTCATATACTTGGCAAGCTTTCTTATCTCATCTGCAACCTGGATAGCAAGCTCTCTTGTAGGACATAAAACAACTGCCTGTGGCTTTTTAAGCTCTGGCTCTATGCTCATAAGCAGTGGAATTGAATATGCAGCAGTTTTTCCTGTTCCAGTCTGCGCCTGTCCAACAACATCCTTTCCCTTCAAAAGCTCTGGTATCGCCTGCGCCTGGATAGGTGATGCTTCCTCAAATCCCATATCTTCTACTGCTCTCAGTATTCTTTCGTCTATCTCAAATTCTTCAAATTTCAAACTCTTCTCCATTCTGTAATGCACCTGCATGTTATCATTTCTATAATGCATCCGCATACTATCATTATTATTGCCCGCAATTTTTCTATTGTATAACATAAATGTCATAAAGTCAAAAACCTTTGCAAAATATGTAATTTATTGATAAACTATGTTAGATATGTGTGTGCGCACCTTACACAGACAACATCATATTATTAAAAGTGCGTAGAAATGAGGATACAATGGTTTTATCATGCAGTCATATAAGCAAATCCTTTGGAACGGACGTTATAATAAAGGATGCTACTTTTAATATAGAGGACAGAGAAAAAGCTGCTATCATCGGAATCAATGGTGCCGGCAAATCCACTCTCTTAAAGATTATAGTCGGTGAACTTCCTGCTGACAGCGGAGATATCGCATTTGCAAAGGATTCAACATTCGGATATCTCGCACAGCACCAGAATCTTTCTTCCGACAGCACAATATATAATGAAGTCCTCTCAACAAGAAGAGACATACTTGATATGGAAGCTTCCATAAGAAAAATGGAAGAACAGATGAACAATGTATCAGGCGATGAACTTAACGACCTTATGGAACGATACACCAAGCTCACACATGAATTTGAGCTTTTAAATGGTTATGCCTACAGAAGCGAGGTTACAGGTGTACTTAAAGGTCTCGGATTTGAGGAAAATGATTTTGAACTCAATGTAAACACTCTTTCTGGCGGACAGAAAACCCGTGTTGCTCTCAGTAAGTTATTATTATCAAAGCCAGATATTATTATGTTAGATGAGCCTACCAACCACCTTGACATGAATTCAATCGCGTGGCTTGAATCATATCTGTCAGATTACAAGGGAAGCGTTATCATAGTTGCCCACGACAGATATTTCCTTGATAAGATAGTCGGCAAGGTTATCGAGATTGATAATGGAACTGTCACAACATTTTCTGGCAATTACACAGATTACGCTGCCAAAAAAGCAATCCTTAGAAATATGCAGCTTAAAGCATATCTCAACCAGCAGCGTGAAATCAAGCATCAGGAAGAGGTTATAACCAAGTTAAAGCAGTTTAACCGTGAGAAATCCATCAAGCGTGCTGAAAGCCGTGAGAAAATGCTTGATAAGATCGAAGTCCTTGAAAAGCCGGTTGAATTAAATGATAAGATGAACATTAAGCTTGAGCCATCTGTTGAAAGTGGTAATGATGTTCTTACTATAACAGGACTTTCAAAATCATTTGACAATAAAAACCTTTTTAACAATATATCATTTGACATCAAAAAAGGTGAGCGTGTAGCTCTTATCGGCAACAATGGAACAGGCAAGACTACTATCCTTAAAATCATCAACAACATTATTCCTGCTGACAGCGGTGTTGTCGAGTTAGGTTCTAATGTCGAGATAGGTTACTACGACCAGGAACACCACGTTCTTGACCCTGACAAGACTTTATTTGAAGAGATTCAGGATGCATACCCTAACCTCAATAACACCAGGATACGTAATACTCTCGCCGCATTTCTGTTTACAGGTGATGATGTGTTCAAATATATACGCGACTTATCAGGTGGCGAAAAGGGACGAGTATCGCTTGCCAAGCTTATGCTTTCCAATGCCAACCTGCTGATTTTAGATGAGCCGACTAACCACCTTGATATAACATCCAAGGAAATTCTTGAAAATGCGCTTAACAGCTATACTGGCACTGTATTATATGTATCCCACGACAGATATTTCATCAATACTACTGCCACAAGAATTATTGAGCTTACTGGCAATACAATTGTAAATTATGTTGGTAATTATGACTATTATCTCGAAAAGAAGGACATACTAACACCACTGGCACTTAAAGAGGCTGCAGCCAATACAGATATGCCTAAGACTGTGGAAGAAGCTGACGCTTCTTCCACACAGTCAAACACTAAGGAGAGCTGGCTTGCTTCCAAGGAAGAACAGGCAAGACTTAAAAAGCTCAAAAACAGGCTTTCCAAAGTTGAGGAACGCATTGCTGTTATAGAGGAACGCACCCAGGCGATTGATGACGAATATCAAAATCCAGAGATAGCAAGCAACACTGGCAGATTAATGGAACTTCACAAGGAAAAAGAAGCTCTTGATACTGAACTTGCAGATTTATACGATGAATGGGAGCAGCTCTCACTAGAATTATCGTAATTTGGTTGACAAACGCCTCTTGGGGTTGTATAAATAATTTATATGTATTTTTACAATTTAAGGAGGGTTTTTATCTATGAACAAGACTGAGTTAGTAGCAGCTATCGCTGAGAAGTCTGAATTATCTAAGAAGGATGCTGAGAAGGCACTTAAGGCTTTTGTTGACACTGTATCAGAAGAGTTACAGAAGGGTGAGAAAATCCAGCTCGTAGGCTTCGGTACATTTGAGACATCTAAGAGAGCTGCAAGAACTGGCAAGAATCCACAGACAGGCAAGGCAATCAAGATTGCTGCTTGCACTGCCCCTAAGTTCAAGGCTGGTAAGGCTTTAAAGGATGCTGTTAACAAGTAATTAACATCCGTGAATAACAGATAAGATAAAAGGCCATGTATGTTAACTCATTCATGGTCTTTCTTATTTTTAATCTTAAGGTTAACCTTCTTGTTTTTTTTAAGATTCTAACTAGGAAATGGGGATTTAATAATATGGAAATCGAGCGTAAATTTCTTGTATCACATATACCGGATAATCTTTCATCTTATCCATGCAGAATTATTGAGCAGGGATACCTCTCAACCAATCCTGTTGTGCGTGTAAGAAAGGATAATGATGACTATTATCTTACTTACAAGGGTAAAGGCATGATGGCGCGTGAGGAATATAACCTTCCACTCACAAAGGAATCATACGAGCACCTTATCAAAAAGTCTGATGGCAACATTATAGCCAAACACAGATACGAGATTCCAGACGGAATGGGTCATACTATTGAGCTTGATATATTTGACGGGGTATTTTCAGGAACTGTCCTTGCTGAAGTTGAATTTGACAGTATTGAGGAAGCTAATACCTACACTGCCCCAGACTGGTTTACTGAGGATGTAACTACCAACAAAGAATATCACAATAGCTATATGAGTAAAAAAATATTTTAACAGTTAATATTGATTAATATACTATTTCAGCACACTATTAATATTGATT
>URGC01000043.1 GCA_900547255.1 uncultured Eubacterium sp.
GCCGACAATTAACTCAAGAAGAAATATGTCGGTTACAGATTATTCGGGTCTTTCAAAGGTTGAGCCGGAAAAAAGCTTGCTTGCTCCTTTAAATAAAAAGGCAGGTCGTAACAGCTACGGCAGAATCACCGTTCGTCACAGAGGCGGCGGCAACCGCAGAAAGTACCGTATTATTGACTTCAAGCGTCAGAAGTTTGATGTTGAAGGTACAGTTAAAACATTAGAGTACGATCCAAACCGTTCTGCATTTATCGCTCTTGTAGAGTACACAGACGGCGAGAAGGCTTACATTATTGCTCCGGAAGGACTTAAGGTAGGCGACAAGGTAACAGCAGGTGCAAACGCTGATATTAAGCCCGGTAACGCACTTCCGCTTACAGCAATCCCTGTTGGTACATTTATCCACAATGTAGAGCTTTATCCCGGCAGAGGCGCTCAGCTCGCTCGTTCAGCCGGCAACATGGCTCAGCTCATGGCTAAGGAAAACGGTCTTGCACTTTTAAGACTTCCTTCAGGCGAGCTCAGAAACGTTCCTGAAAACTGCATGGCTACAATCGGTCAGGTAGGTAACACCGATCACGAAAATGTTAAGATCGGTAAAGCAGGTCGTAAGAGAAACATGGGTTGGCGTCCTACTGTTCGTGGTTCTGTAATGAACCCTAACGACCATCCACACGGTGGTGGTGAAGGTAGAGCACCTGTTGGTCGTCCATCACCAATGACACCTTGGGGTAAGCCTGCTATGGGTCTTAAGACTCGTAAGAAGAAGAAGCAGTCTAACAAGCTTATCGTAAGAAGAAGAGACGGCAAGGCTATTAAGTAATTATTAATTCAAGATTTCAAGATTATAAGGAGGTTTGAACCTATGGCTCGATCACTTAAAAAAGGACCATTCGCAGACGAGAGCTTGCTTAAGAAAGTAGACGCTATGAACGCTGCTAATGACAAGCAGGTTGTTAAGACATGGTCACGTCGTTCAACTATTTTCCCACAGTTCGTAGGACATACAATAGCTGTTCACGATGGAAGAAAGCATGTTCCTGTATATATCACAGAGGATATGGTTGGCCACAAGCTCGGTGAGTTCGTTGCTACAAGAACTTACAGAGGCCACGGCAAGGACGAAAAGAAGAGTAGATAATATAAACCATTAATTGAAAGGAGGCTGTAATCCATGGCAAACGGACATAGATCCCAGGTTAAAAGAGAAAGAAATGCCGTTAAGGATACAAGACCAAGCGCAAAGTTATCATACGCTAGAGTATCAGTGCAGAAAGCATGTTTCGTATTGGATGCTATAAGAGGCAAGAGCGTAGAAGAGGCTCTCGGTATCGTTATGTACAATCCAAGATATGCTTCATCACTTATAGAGAAGCTTATTAAATCAGCAGCAGCTAATGCTGAGAATAACAATGGTATGGACCCAAGCAAGTTATACATCGAAGAGTGTTATGCTAACAAGGGACCAACAATGAAGAGAATTAAGCCTAGAGCACAGGGTAGAGCTTACAGAATCGAAAAGAGAATGAGCCATATCACTGTAATACTCAATGAAAGATAATTCCGGATGTGCTTATATTTAAGCGCATCGCCGGATGGCTTTTGGAAAATTATTTTTCCTAAAGAACAGAAAGGAGATTTAAATGGGACAGAAAGTTAATCCTCATGGTTTAAGAGTCGGCGTTATCAAAGAGTGGGACTCAAAGTGGTACGCAGAAGAGACTTTCGCTGACAACCTTGTAGAAGATTATAACATCAGAAAATTCCTTAAGAAGAAGCTTTACGCTGCAGGAATTTCTAAGATTGAAACAGAAAGAGCTTCAGATAGACTTAAGGTTATCATTCATACAGCTAAGCCAGGCGTTGTTATCGGTAAGGGCGGTGCTGAGATCGAGAACTTAAAGAAGGAAGTTGAAAAGCTTACATCAGCTAAGAAGTTAAGCATTGATATTAAGGAAGTTAAGAGACCAGATAAGGATGCTCAGCTTGTTGCAGAGAATATCGCACAGCAGTTAGAGAACCGTATCTCTTTCAGAAGAGCTATGAAGTCATGCATGGGCAGAACAATGAAGCAGGGTGTTAAGGGTATCAAGACATCAGTTTCAGGTCGTTTAGGCGGTGCTGATATGGCTCGTACAGAGTTCTACAGCGAAGGAACAATTCCTCTTCAGACACTTCGTGCTGACATTGACTATGGTTTTGCAGAAGCAAATACAACATATGGCAAAGTTGGTGTTAAGGTTTGGATCTATGAAGGAGAAGTACTTCCAACTAAGAAGGCAAAAGCTAATAAGGAAGGGAGCGAGCAATAATGTTACTACCTAAGAGAGTAAAATATCGTAGACAGTTCCGTGGTTCTATGGCTGGTAAGGCTACTAGAGGCAACAAGATCACTAATGGTGAATATGGTATCGTTGCAACAGAACCATGCTGGATCAAATCAAATCAGATAGAAGCTGCCCGTATTGCGATGACACGTTACATCAAGCGTGGCGGTAAAGTATTTATAAAGATTTTCCCAGACAAGCCTGTAACAGGTAAGCCAATCGGTGTTCGTATGGGTAAAGGTAAAGGTAACTTGGAGTGCTGGGTAGCAGTAGTTAAACCTGGACGTGTAATGTTTGAAATCTCAGGTGTTCCTGAAGAGACAGCTAGAGAGGCGTTGCGTCTTGCAACACACAAGCTTCCTTGCAAGTGTAAGGTTGTTTCACGTGCAGACTTAGAAGGCGGTGATAACAGTGAAAATTAATAAATATGTAGAAGATTTAAAGGCAAAATCAGCTGCAGACTTAAACGAAGAATTAGTAGCTGCTAAAAAGGAACTTTTCAATTTAAGATTCCAGAACGCAACAAATCAGTTAGACAATACTAGCAGAATTAAAGAAGTTAGAAAGAACATTGCTAGAATTCAGACTGTAATTGCTCAGAAGAATGCTTAAATAGTATAAACATTTATTCCTAGAAAGGAGAACGGACTGTGGAAGAGAGAAATTTAAGAAAAACTCGTACAGGCAGAGTCGTAAGCAATAAAATGGATAAGACAATCGTTGTTGCTGTTGAGGATAACGTAAAGCATCCATTATACAACAAGATTGTCAAGAGAACATATAAGTTAAAAGCACACGATGAGAACAACGAATGTTTAATCGGTGATACAGTTAAGGTAATGGAAACTAGACCACTCTCTAAGGATAAGAGATGGAGATTAGTTGAGATTATCAGCAGAGCAAAGTAATTAATATCATAATTTTGACATAATGCAATAAGCATTAATATTACTGAAAGGGGTAGTATTATGGTACAACAGGAAACCAGACTTAAGGTTGCCGATAACACAGGTGCTAAAGAAATCCTTTGCATTAGAGTTATGGGTGGATCTACAAGAAGATATGCAAATATCGGTGACGTTATCGTAGCTTCTGTTAAAGAGGCAACACCAGGCGGCGTTGTTAAGAAGGGCGATGTTGTCAAGGCCGTAGTTGTTCGTACTGTTAAGGGTACACGTCGTAAAGACGGATCATATATTAAATTCGATGAGAATGCTGCTGTAATTATCAAAGACGATTTAACTCCTAAGGGAACTCGTATATTTGGACCAGTAGCAAGAGAGTTAAGAGATAAGAAATTCATGAAGATCGTATCTTTAGCTCCAGAAGTATTATAAGGAGGTGCCACAATGTCAGCTGTAAGAATTAAAAAGGGCGATACAGTAAAGGTTATCGCAGGTAAGGACAAAGACAAGGAAGGCAAAGTACTTTCTGTCAATGCAAAGAACCATACAGCATTAGTTGAGGGCGTTAACATGGTTACAAAGCATGCTAAGCCAAGCGCAACTAATCCACAGGGTGGAATTCTCCACCAGGAATCACCAATCGATGTATCTAACATCATGTTAGTAGTTGACGGAAAGACAACTAAGATCGGTTATGATTTCAAGGACGGTAAGAAGGTTCGTGTTGCTAAGGCAACAGGCAAGGTTATCGATTAATACAAGGAAGGAGGCAATTAAAATTGAGTAGACTTAGAGATTTATACAATGACGAAATCACTAAAAAGATGACAGAGAAATTCGGTTACAAGAACCCAATGATGGTTCCAAAGATCGATAAGATAGTAATTAACATGGGCGTTGGCGAAGCAAAGGAAAACTCAAAGCTTCTTGATGAAGCTGTTAAAGAGCTTGAGATTATTGCTGGTCAGAAGGCCGTTCTTACAAGAGCAAAGAATTCAATTGCTAACTTCAAGTTAAGAGAAGGTCAGGCAATCGGTTGTAAGGTTACTCTTCGTGGTGAGAAGATGTACGAATTCCTTGACAGACTTGTAAATCTTGCATTACCTCGTGTACGTGACTTCAGAGGCGTAAGCGCTGATTCATTTGACGGTAGAGGTAACTATGCATTAGGTATCAAGGAGCAGCTTATCTTCCCTGAGATAGAGTATGATAAGATTGATAGAGTAAGAGGTATGGATGTAATTATCACAACTACAGCTCATACTGATGAAGAGGCTCGTGAATTGTTGAGATTATTCAACATGCCATTCAAAAACTAATAGGAGGTAAATTTCAATGGCTAAAACTTCAATGAAGGTTAAGCAGCAGAGAACACCTAAGTTCTCTACAAGAGCGTATACTCGTTGTACAATTTGTGGTCGTCCACATTCTGTTTTAAGAAAATACGGAATTTGCAGAATTTGCTTCCGTGAGTTAGCTTATAAGGGTCAGATTCCAGGAGTTAAGAAGGCTTCTTGGTAAGATTTTGACAGGTATCTTTATATAACACAAGTCCCGAATGGGAAACTACGTTAATTAATTAAGGAGGAACATTAACAATGACAGATCCAATTGCAGATATGCTTACAAGAATTCGTAACGCTAACACAGCAAAGCATGACACTGTAGATGTACCATCATCAAAGATGAAGCTTGCTATCGCTAAGATTCTCTTAGACGAGGGTTATATCAAGGCTTACGATCTCGTAGATAATGGTAATTTCAAGGATATCCATATCACATTAAAGTATGGTAAGGATAAGAACGAGAAGATCATCTCTGGTCTTCAGAGAATCTCTAAGCCAGGTCTTAGAGTTTACGCAAACAAGGAAGAACTTCCTAAGGTTCTTGGTGGTCTTGGTGTGGCTATAATCTCTACAAACCAGGGCGTTGTAACAGATAAGGAAGCAAGAAAGCTCGGCGTTGGCGGAGAAGTACTTGCATTCGTTTGGTAGTTTTATCAGTTTAAATATATTTAGGAGGTGCACGGCATGTCACGTATAGGAAGAATGCCTATCGCTATACCAGCAGGTGTTACTGTTGATGTAGCAGAAAATAATAAAGTGACTGTAAAGGGTCCTAAGGGAACCCTTGAAAGAGTTTTACCTGCAGAGATGGACATCAAGGTTGAAGGTTCAGAAGTAGTAGTTACTAGACCTAACGACTTAAAGAAGATGAAGTCTTTACACGGATTAACAAGAACTCTTATCAACAACATGGTAATCGGTGTTAACGAAGGCTATGAGAAGAAGCTTGAGGTTAACGGTGTAGGTTACAGAGCTCAGAAGCAGGGTAAGAAGCTTGTATTATCATTAGGATATTCTCACCCAGTTGAGATGGAAGATCCAGAAGGTCTTGAGACAGTACTTGATGGAACTAATATCATCATCGTTAAGGGTATTGATAAAGAAAAAGTTGGCCAGTACGCAGCTGAAATCAGAGCTAAGAGAGCTCCAGAGCCATATAAGGGCAAGGGTATCAAGTATTCTGATGAAGTTATTAGACGTAAGGTCGGTAAGACTGGTAAGAAATAATTAAAGGAGTGAATGTTATGGTTAGTAAGAAGTCAAGAACAGTAGTTCGTGAACAGAAACATAGAAGATTACGTAATCGTTTCAGTGGTACAGCAGAAAGACCACGTTTAGCTGTGTTTAGAAGCAATAATCATATGTACGCTCAGATTATTGACGATACAGTTGGCAAGACTCTTTGTTCTGCATCAACATTAGACAAAGATGTTAAGGCAGAATGCGAAAAGACTAATAACGTTGAGGCTGCTGCAGTAGTAGGTAAGGTAGTTGCTAAGAAGGCATTAGAAAAGGGTATTACAACTGTTGTCTATGATAGAGGCGGTTTTATATATGAAGGAAAAGTAAAAGCATTGGCAGAGGCAGCTAGAGAAGCTGGCCTTGAATTCTAAGCGGAAGGGAGAAACAGTTATGAAACGTACAATCATTGACGCTAGTCAGTTAGAGTTAAATGATAATGTAGTAGCAATCAAGCGTGTTACTAAGGTAGTAAAGGGCGGACGTAATATGAGATTCGCAGCTTTAGTAGTTGTTGGTGACGGCAACGGACACGTTGGTGCAGGTGTTGGTAAGGCAGCTGAAGTTCCTGAAGCAATCCGCAAGGGAAAAGAAGATGCTATGAAGCACTTAGTAGAGATTCCATTAGATGAGAACAAGTCAGTTCCACATGATTTCATCGGCGAGTTCGGTGGAGCAAGAGTTCTTCTTAAGAGAGCTCCAGAAGGTACTGGTATCATCGCTGGTGGTCCTGCACGTTCAGTACTTGAGCTTGCTGGTATCAAGAACATCCGTACTAAGTCACTTGGATCAAACAACAAGCAGAACGTAGTTCTTGCAACAATCGCTGGTCTTCAGGCTATGAAGACACCTGAGGAAGTAGCAAGACTTCGCGGTAAGTCAGTTAGCGAAATCATTGGCTAATTGAGAGCGCATAGCGAATGGAGGAATAAAAATGGCAGATAAGAAGTTAAGAATAACTTTAGTAAAATCTCCAATCAGTGCTGTTCCTAAGCATAGAAGAACAGTTGAGGCTATGGGTCTTAACAAACTTCACAAGACAGTTGAGCTTCCAGACAATGCTTCAACAAGAGGACAGATACAGCAGATTGGTTATATGTTAAAGGTAGAAGAGATCTAATCTGATAATTATATAAGGAGGTGCAAGAATGGATTTATCTAATTTAAGACCTGCTGAAGGTTCAGTTAAGAGTGATAATTTCAGAAGAGGCCGTGGACATGGTTCAGGTAATGGCAAGACAGCTGGTAAGGGTCACAAGGGTCAGAAGGCTCGTTCAGGTGCTCCAAGACCAGGTTTCGAAGGTGGTCAGATGCCATTATACAGAAGAATTCCAAAGAGAGGTTTCACTAACAGAAACAGCTTAGAGATAATTGGAATCAATGTAAGTGCATTAGAAAGATTTGACAATGGTGCTGAGGTTACTGTTGATACATTAATCGAATCAGGTATTGTTAAGAACCCAAGAGATGGTGTTAAAATACTTGGAAATGGAGAACTCACAAAGAAGCTTACAGTTAAGGCTAACGCTTTTAGTGCTACAGCTAAAGAAAAGATTGAAGCTGCTGGTGGAACTTGTGAGGTGATCTAATGCTAAATTCACTTGTTAACGCATTTAAGAATAAGGACGTTAGAAAAAAACTGTTATTTACACTGGGAATGCTGATAGTAGTCAGAATAGGAAGCTTGCTTCCTATTCCTAGCGTAGATACAGATTATATGAAGACATTACTTAGTGGTTTACAGACAGGAGATAACAATTTCCTTAATGCATTCACTGGTGGTTCATTCGAGAGAATGTCACTTTTCGCTTTAAGTATTACTCCATATATCACGTCATCTATTATTATGCAGTTACTTACGATTGCTATTCCTAAATTAGAGGATATGCAAAAGGAAGGCGAGGACGGAAGAAAGAAAATTGCTTCAATCACTCGTTACGTAACAGTAGGTCTTGCGCTTATCGAGTCAATTGCTATGGCAATCGGATTTGGTAGACAGGGACTTATTAAAGATTATGCAGATATGAGTACAATTCACTTTGCAACTTGTATCGTATTAGTTGTTGTCACACTTACAGCAGGTTCTGCTGTACTTATGTGGATAGGTGAGAGAATCACTGAGAATGGTGTTGGTAATGGTATTTCAATAGTACTTTTAATTAACATCATCGCTGGAATGCCAAGTGACTTTGCTACATTGTTCAATCAGTTCGTATTGACAAAGAGCTTAGCAAGAGGTATTACAGTAGCGGCTGTTATCATCGCAATCGTTGTAGCAGTTGTAGTATTGGTAGTTATCTTACAGGATGCTGAAAGAAGAATACCAGTGCAGTACTCACAGAAAGTTGCAGGTAAGAGAACAGTTGGTGGAGGTTCTACTAACATTCCTCTTAAAGTTAACACAGGTGGTGTTATGCCAATTATCTTTGCATCATCACTTATGCAGTTCCCTGTAATAATCGTGCAGCTTTTTGGTAAGTCATATGAGTGGACAAAGTACTTAAGCCAGTCATACTGGTGCAAGATAGCTACTCCACAGTATACAATTGGCTTACTTGTATATATAGTTCTCGTTATTTTATTCGGTTATTTCTATACATCGATTACATTTAATCCATTACAGATTGCCGATAACCTTAAGAGAGCCGGTGGTGTTATACCAGGTATTACACCAGGTAGATCAACAAGTGACTATTTAAACAATATACTTAATTATATCGTTTTCATTGGTTGCGTTGGACTTATAATTGTTGCTTTAATTCCAATTATGTGTTCTGGATTCTTCGGAGCAAGTGTTTCATTCGGTGGAACATCAATCATCATCATTGTTGGTGTTGTTCTTGAGACATTAAAGCAGATCGAAGCAATGCAGGTTAACCGTAACTACAAGGGATTCTTAAGCGAATAATTACTACTTAAATAAAAGACTTGCCCAGATTAATCTGGGCGAGTTATTTGCGTTTTAAAGTACATTAATATATGATAATAAACGGAGGGAAGCAAATGAAGATAATCATGTTAGGCGCTCCTGGTGCTGGTAAAGGTACACAGGCAAAGAAGATTGCAGCACAGTATTCAATTCCACATATCTCAACAGGAGATATATTCAGAGCTAATATCAAGAACAACACAGAACTTGGCCAGAAGGCAAAGACATATATGGATAAGGGAGAACTTGTTCCAGATTCATTAGTAGTAGACCTTATAATGGATAGATTTAAGGAAGCTGACTGCGCTAATGGTTATGTACTTGATGGTTTCCCAAGAACAATTCCACAGGCAGAAGCTCTTGACAATGCATTAAAGGCTAATGGCGAGAAAGTAGATTATGCTATTAATGTAGAAGTTCCAGATGAGAACATCATCAACAGAATGTCAGGAAGAAGAGCATGTGTAGGTTGTGGCGCTACATATCATATCAAATATAACCCAACAAAGGTTGAGGGAATATGTGATGCATGTGGTGAGAAGCTTATCTTAAGAGATGATGATAAACCAGAGACAGTTAAGAACAGATTGTCAGTTTACCATGAGCAGACACAGCCACTTATAGATTACTACAAGAAGGCTGGAGTTCTTGCAGAGGTTGATGGTACTAAGGATATGGAAGAAGTATTCAAAGATATTGTTAATATCTTAGGCGCTTGTTAGTCTTATAAGTAAGAGGATTAGTAAGTATGGCAGTTTCAGTTAAATCAAAACGAGAAATTGAATTAATGAGGGAAGCGGGAAGAATTCTTGGAACCGTTCTTAATGACCTTGAGAAAGAGGTTAAGCCAGGTGTCAGCACATGGCATATAGATAAGATAGGTGAAGAGATGATCCGCAGTTACAATTGTATACCATCATTTCTTGGATATGGTGGTTTCCCTGGCTCAATATGTGTATCAGTCAATGAACAGGTGGTACATGGTATCCCATCTAAGAAGACAATTCTTAAAGAGGGAGATATAGTAAGTCTTGATGCCGGTGTTATCTACAAAGGGTATCACTCAGATGCAGCAAGGACATATGGAGTCGGACAGATTAGTCCCGAAGCAGCTAAGTTGATAGAGGTTACAAGACAGAGCTTTTTTGAAGGAATCAAATTCGCAAAAGAAGGATGCCATCTGTATGAGATATCTAATGCTATTGCAGATTACAATGAGAAGTTCGGATACGGTGTAATCAGAGATTTAGTTGGACATGGAATAGGAACAGAACTTCATGAGGATCCAGAGGTTCCTAACTTCAGACAGGAAAGACGAGGTATGAAGTTATACGAAGGAATGACACTAGCCATTGAACCTATGGTAGCGGCAGGGGGTTATGCAGTAAGAACTCTTGACGATGACTGGACAACAGTTACCGCAGACAATTCACTTTCTGCTCACTATGAAAATACAGTCCTTATAACAAAAGAAGGATCACAGATACTCTCCTTGGTTGAGAAATAACTACTATATACATGTGATTTGAATATAGCGTAAAGGCAGGATAATAATGACAGATAATATAATAGGATGTTTCGCAAAGTCAAAAGCTGGTCATGATAAAGATGAAGTCTATATTATAGTTAACAGCGATAAGAATAACGTATGGATTTCAGATGGAAGACTTAAACCAGTTGCAGAACCCAAGAAGAAAAACAGAAAGCATGTGCAGCTTGTGAATGATAAAGATATCAATATCGAAGAGAAGCTACGCAGACAGGAACCCATTGCTGATGAAGATATAAAAAAGGCAATTAAAAAATATATATCTAAATGATTGGAGGAAGATAATACATGTCAAAGTCAGATGTAATTGAAATTGAAGGAACAGTAGTTGAGAAGCTCCCTAATGCAATGTTTCAGGTAGAGCTTGAGAATGGCCACCAGGTACTTGCTCACATAAGTGGTAAGTTAAGAATGAACTATATCAGAATTCTTCCTGGCGATAAAGTAACTATTGAGCTTTCACCATACGACCTTAGTAAAGGAAGAATTATCTGGAGAGATAAGTAATTAGTAAATGGTAACTATATATATGGTGTGGTGGATGACATCACACTATATATATTTACATAAAAAATATTTTGAATTATAGTAAAAAATATCTTGCATTAAGAAAAAGGTATATGCTATAATATCAAACGAACTTGTCTGAAAGGAGGCTTTTGCAGTGAAGGTTAGATCATCAGTTAAACCAATTTGTGAAAAATGCAAAGTCATTAAAAGAAAGGGCAGCATCAGAATTATCTGTGTGAACCCAAAGCACAAGCAGAGACAGGGTTAATCCTTTTAGAGTGAGAAGTAGAGCATACTTCTCATGTTTGTGCGCAGCGTCAGATTACGTATCACTAGCGTAATATGACAATTAGTTATGCGGCTGCAGTGATGAACCACCAGGCACAGTTGTCAGTGGGAGGAATCACTTTTATATAGTATTACAGGGTGGCAACGCACACATTTCAGGCGTCAGCGATGACGAGCTGCGTATGTATTCGTGATACATTTCTTATTAATATAATTATTTATTGATTAACGGAGGTTAAAGAACACATGGCTCGTATTTCAGGTGTAGACTTACCAAGAGAAAAGAGAATTGAAATCGGTCTTACTTATGTTTACGGCATAGGTAGAGTTAGAGCATCAAAGATTCTTGCAGAGGCAGAGGTAAATCCAGATACACGTGTTAAGGATCTTACTGACGAGGAAGTAGCTAGAATCGCTAAGATTATTGATGCAGATACTGAGAATTTAGTAGAAGGTGACTTAAGAAGAGAAGTTGCCATGAATATCAAGAGATTAAAGGAAATCGGTTGCTATAGAGGAATCCGTCATAGAAAGGGACTTCCATGTAGAGGACAGAAGACTAAGACTAATGCTAGAACTTGCAAGGGTCCAAAGAAGACTGTTGCTAACAAGAAGAAGTAATTAGGTAGAAGTTAATTAGGAGGTTAGTTTAGAAATGGCTCAAAAAGTTACAAAAAAAGTGACAAAGAAGCGTGTTAAGAAAAACGTAGAAAGAGGACAGGCACATATTCAGTCTTCTTTTAATAATACAATCGTTACATTAACTGATGCAGAAGGCAATGCTTTATCATGGGCAAGTGCCGGCGGTCTTGGTTTCAGAGGTTCTAAGAAATCAACTCCTTATGCAGCACAGATGGCAGCTGAAACAGCTACAAAGGCTGCTTTAGTTCACGGATTAAAGTCTGTAGACGTTATGGTAAAGGGACCAGGTTCAGGAAGAGAAGCTGCTATTCGTGCACTTTCAGCTTGCGGACTTGAGGTTACAAGTATCAAGGATGTTACTCCAGTTCCACACAACGGATGTCGTCCACCAAAGCGTAGAAGAGTTTAATTTAGGGAGGTAAATTTCAATGGCAGTTAATAGAACACCAGTGCTTAAGAGATGTAGATCTCTTGATATGGATCCTGTTTATTTAGGAATAGATAAGAAGTCTAGAAGAAAGGCTAAGAATGCTGGAAGAAAGGTTAGCGAGTATGGCTTACAGTTACGTGAGAAGCAGAAGGCTAAGTTTATCTACGGTGTATTAGAGAAGCCTTTCAGAAATTATTACAAGAAGGCTGAGAAGCAGAAGGGTATGACAGGTGAGAACCTCATGGTTATTCTTGAGTCAAGACTTGACAATGTTATTTTCAGATTAGGTCTTGCTAGAACAAGAAGAGAAGCTAGACAGATCGTTGATCACAAGCATGTATTAGTTAATGGCAAGTGCATTAACATCCCTTCATACCTTGTTAAGGCTGGGGACAAGATTGAGATCAGAGAGAAATCAAAGTCATCTGCAAGATATAAGGAGATTCTCGAGGCTACTAACGGAAGACTTGTTCCAGAGTGGCTTGAGGCTGACAAGGACGCTCTTAAGGGTGAGGTTAAGTCTATCCCTACAAGAGAGGTTATTGATGTGCCAGTTAACGAGATGCTTATCGTCGAGTTATATTCTAAGTAATTAGGATAACTTAAAGTAAACCCAAAAGGAGGGGCCAGTACATGGTTGATGCAGATTTTAATTTCAAGATGCCAAAAATCGAGATGACTGATGAGTCAGAAGATGAAAAATACGCTAGATTTGTTGTAGAACCACTTGAGAGAGGTTATGGTTTAACTCTTGGTAATTCTCTTAGAAGAATTATGCTTTCATCATTAGTTGGTACTGCAGTAAGCAGCATCAAGATTGATGGAGTTCTTCATGAATTCAGTTCAATTCCAGGTGTTAAGGAAGATGTTACTGAGATCGTAATGAACATAAAGCAGTTAGCTATTAAGAATAATGGTAGCTCTGTTGAACCAGTTATTGCACATATCGATTATACAGGCGAGGGCGTTGTTAAAGCATCAGATATCAAGGTCGATCCTGATATTGAAATTGTAAATTCTGATCTTGTTATTGCACATCTTAATGATGCTGACAGTAAGCTTGTGATGGAACTTACAATTACTAATGGTAGAGGTTATGTAAGTTCTGAAAAGAACAAGAGAGACGATATGCCTGCAGGAGTAATCGCAATTGACTCTATTTACACACCAGTTGAGCGTGTTAATATGACAGTTCAGAATACTCGTGTTGGTCAGGATACTGATTTTGACAAGCTCACACTTGATATATTTACTAATGGAACAATCGTTCCAGATGAGGCATTAAGCCTCGCTGCTAAGGTTCTTAGCGAACACTTAAAGGTATTTATCAATCTTTCTGAGAATGCAGTTAATGCAGAGATTATGGTTACAACACAGGAAGATGAATCAAGCAAGGCTCTTTCTATGAGCATTGAAGACCTTGAGTTATCAGTAAGATCATTCAATTGTCTTAAGAGAGCTGGTATCAACACAGTTGAGCAGCTTACAGATAAGACACCAGATGATATGATGAAGGTTCGTAACCTTGGTAAGAAGTCACTTGATGAAGTACTTCTTAAACTTAAGGAATTAGGCTTAAGCTTAAGTCCTAACGAAGACTAATAATTTGTATATAAAGACTGGCATACAGTAAGTCCATAAGCGCATGTATGCTGGTTACAAATGGAGGATAATTATAATGGCAAAGTATAGAAAGCTCGGCAGAACACAGAGCCAGAGAAAAGCTTTACTTAGAAATCAGGTTACAGCTTTAATTGAGAACGGCAAGATCGTTACAACAGAAGCTAGAGCTAAAGAAGTTAAGAAGATGGCTGAAAAGCTTATCACAATCGCAATTAAAGAGAAGGACAACTACGAGACAGTTAAGGTTTCTGCTAAGGTTCCTAAGAAGGATGCTAACGGCAAGAGAGTTAAGGAAGTTGTTGATGGCAAGAAGGTTACTGTATACGATACAGTAGAGAAGGAAATCAAGAAGGATATGCCTTCAAGACTTCACGCTAGAAAGCAGATGGATAAGGTTCTTTACACAGTTACAGAAGTTCCTACAGCAGCTGCTGGAAAGAAGAAAAATACAAAAGAGATCGATGTTGCAACAAAATTATTCGAAGAAATCGCACCAAAATATGCAGATCGTAACGGTGGTTACACAAGAATCGTTAAGATCGGCTTAAGAAAAGGCGATGCAGCAATGCAGGTACTTCTTGAGTTAGTTTAATCAGAGTGTAATTAGAGCGTGGATATTGTTATTATCAATATCCACGTTTTTTTACTATATAGATTGCGGGTATAATAATGGGAATTATTGAGACAAAGAATCTTACATTTGAATATATAAGAAGAGACGAAGATGGCAATGTAGAAGGCATTAATACAGCAGTGGACAATGTAAGCCTTGATTTGATAGAAGGTAAATTCATTGCGATATTAGGCCATAATGGTTCAGGTAAATCTACTCTTGCAAAGCATTTTAACGCTCTTGTAGCCCCAACAGAGGGTACTGTCATAGTAGATGGCATGGATACAAGAGATGAGGACAAGACATTAGATATCAGACAGACTGCCGGAATGGTATTCCAGAATCCTGATAATCAGATAATATGTACCCTCGTTGATGAAGAGGTTGGATTTGGACCAGAGAATATAGGAGTGCCAACTGATGAGATATGGGAGCGCGTTGAGAAGAGCCTGAAGGCAGTAGGAATGTATAAGTTCAGGAATGCATCACCTAACAAACTGTCTGGTGGACAGAAGCAGCGAGTTGCCATAGCTGGAATAGTAGCGATGAAGCCAAAATGTATTATATTAGATGAGCCGACAGCGATGCTTGATCCTCTTGGACGAAAAGAGGTTATACATGTGCTTCACGAATTAAATAGAAAAGAAGGTGTGACAATTATTCTCATCACACATTATATGGAAGAGGTAATTGACGCAGATAGAATATATGTTATGGACTCTGGAAAGCTTATAATGCAGGGTACACCTAGAGAGATATTCTCCCAGGTTGAAAAGTTAAAGGAATTAAGATTAGATGTTCCACAGGTCACAGAACTTGCATATGAACTTAAACAGAGCGGTATTCCACTTACAGACGGAATACTTACGAAAGAAGAGCTTATAGAGCAGCTTAAGAAATATAAAAATGCGTAGAAGTGAGGATTATCATGGCAATCATAGTTGATAATATCTGTTATACATACGAGATAGGAACTGGATTTGAGAGACAGGCATTGAAAAATATAAGCTGTGTTATCAATGATGGTGAATTTATTGGTCTTATCGGTCATACAGGTTCTGGTAAATCAACATTTATACAGCATCTGAATGGACTTGTTAAGGCAACAAGTGGTTCGATATATTATAATGGTCAGGATATATATGATAAAAATTTTGATATGAAGACACTTCGAAGTAAGGTCGGGCTGGTATTTCAGTATCCGGAACACCAGCTTTTTGAGACAGATATATTCAAGGATGTATGTTTCGGACCGAAAAATCTTGGCATAGATAAGATGGAGATGGAACTTAGGGCATATGAAGCACTGCATATGGTAGGTATTCCAGATGAACTGTTCTATCAGTCACCATTTGACTTGTCAGGCGGACAGAAAAGACGAGTTGCAATTGCAGGAGTGCTTGCGATGAAGCCAGATGTGCTTATACTTGATGAGCCGACAGCAGGACTTGATCCTAAGGGCAGGGATGATATATTAGGCTGTGTCAAAAAGCTTCATGATGAGATGGGAATTACAGTAATCCTCGTTTCACACAGCATGGAAGATGTAGCTAATTATGTTGACAGAATTATGGTAATGAACGATGGTGTTCTGACATTTGATGATACACCTAAGGCAATATTTACACATGCTGCACAGCTTGAGGCAATCGGTCTTGCAGCCCCACAGGTTACTTATATTATGAAAGACCTGTGTGATGCAGGATTCAATGTTGATACATCAGCGATAACGATTAAAGAAGCCAAGGAAGAGATATTAAAATCACTGGGAAGGATATAGTGGAATGTTACGAGATATTACAATTGGACAATATTATCAGACTAAATCAGTAATACATTCACTTGACCCAAGAGTTAAGCTGATGGGTACACTCGTATTCATTATATCTTTATTTATTGGTAAAAGCGTGTGGATGTATCTGGCTGTGACGTTATTTCTTGCAGCCGTTATCAAATTATCTAAAGTCCCATTCAAATTCATTGTAAAAGGTTTGAAGGCGGTTGTTATACTTGTAGCCTTAAGTGCTGCATTTAACCTGTTTCTTACAGATGGTGAGGTTGTATTCAGACTGTGGAAGCTTACAATAACTAAAGAAGGTATTGTGCTTGCTGTATTCATGGTTATAAGGCTTATGTACTTAATTATGGGCTCTTCTATAATGACACTTACAACAACGCCTAATAACCTGACAGACGGCCTTGAGAAGGGACTTGGATTCCTTAAAGTATTCAAGGTTCCAGTGCATGAGATATCCATGATGATGTCCATTGCGCTCAGATTCATTCCAATTCTTATCGAGGAGACTGATAAGATTATGAAGGCACAGATGGCGCGAGGTGCAGATTTTGAGAATGGTAATCTTATTCAGAAGGCTAAGGCGATGATTCCTATTCTTGTTCCATTATTTGTGTCTGCGTTCAGACGTGCAAATGACCTTGCCAATGCCATGGAAGCAAGATGTTATCATGGCTCAGAGGGCAGAACCAAGATGAAGCCTTTAAAATATACTAAGAATGATAGAATAGCATATGGTGTGCTTGCATTATATCTTATAGCGCTTATAGCTTTAAATGTCGTTATGGGCGACAGGATTATATAACAGATGAAATATTGTGAGTGTCACAGGAAAATATTTTTCTTGTGGCACTTATGTATATTAAGCCAGGGGAGCATGACTAGATGAAGAGAATAAAGCTTACTGTCGCATATGATGGTACTAATTATTGTGGCTGGCAGATACAGCCTAATGGAATGACAATTGAATCTGTGCTTGATAATGCTATCGGACAGCTCACAGGTGAAAAGATACATGTGATAGGAGCAAGCAGGACGGATGCCGGTGTATCAGCCTATGGAAATGTTGCAGTATTTGACACAGAATCAACAATTCCAGGAGATAAATTTGCATATGCGCTTAACCGCTATATGCCGGATGATGTGAGTGTAGTTGACTCATGTGAGGTTGACCCGGCATTTCATCCAAGACATTGTGATACGAAAAAGACATACGAATATAAGATATTATGCTCAAAATTCCCGGTTCCACAGCTTCGCAACAGTGTGTGGCACATTCCGTACCAGCTTGATATAGATAAGATGCGTCAGGCTGCATCATATCTGACTGGTGAGCATGATTTTAAGAGTTTTGCATGTGTGAGGACTGATGCAGAGACAACAGTGAGAACGATATATTCACTGGAGGTTGAGGAAAAAGCATTATTTGGAGTGGGTGTGGATTCTCATGCAGATATAATACAGTCGCCGGTTAGGGATGCTGTTATGTACACAATAAGGGTTTGTGGTAATGGATTTTTGTATAATATGGTTCGTATTATAGCTGGAACTCTTATGCAGACAGGGCGTGGACAGTTGACACCAGAGCAGGTAAAGATTATGTTAGAAAGCATGGACCGCACTGTGGCTGGACAGACTGCGCCTCCACAGGGACTTACGCTGATGGGGATTGAATACATGTAATGTGTGGATATCCTCGCATCTTTTGTAAGCGTTTGTGGACAATTTTAAAAATGTGTCAAATAATATAAAAAAGGAATTGACACACCAGGAAGTGTGTTATATAATTTAACAATGTGACGTGGATAAACTGCGCTCACATATTGGTTATTAAAGGTATTAGATGCTTAACCAATGCCCCGGAGAAGCATTTATAATATATAATAATAACATTTTGTTTAATGTAATTAGTGAATATTTCAGGAGGAAAACCAATGAAAACTTATATGGCTACTGCATCAAGCATTGAAAGAAAATGGTATGTTGTTGATGCTGCAGATTATACATTAGGTCGTTTAGCATCACAGGTTGCTGCTGTATTAAGAGGAAAGAACAAGCCTACTTTTACACCATTCATCGACTGTGGTGATAACGTTATCGTTATTAACGCTGAGAAGGTTCAGCTTACAGGTAAGAAGTTAGATCAGAAGATTTACTACAATCACTCAGATTATGTTGGTGGTATGAAAGAGACAACTCTTAGAGAGTTAATGCAGAAGAAGCCTGAGAAGGCTGTTGAGCTTGCAGTTAAGGGAATGCTTCCAAAGGGACCTTTAGGCAGACAGATGTACACAAAGCTTCATGTATATGCTGGTCCAGATCATGATCAGGCAGCACAGAAGCCAGAAGTATTAAAGTTTTAATTAGAGGAATATAAAGGAGGATATGACAGTGGCTAAGAAGGCAAACGCAAAGTTCTACGGAACTGGTAGAAGAAAAAGCAGTATCGCTAGAGTATATTTAGTACCTGGTAATGGTACAATCACAATAAATAAGAGATCTCTGGATGAGTATTTTGGTCTTGAGACATTAAAGGTTGTTGTTAAGCAGCCATTAGTACTTACAGAGACAACTGATAAGTTTGATGTTATCGTTAACGTACACGGTGGCGGATACACAGGTCAGGCTGGTGCTATCAGACATGGTATTTCAAGAGCTCTCCTTGAGGTTGATTCAGACGAGTATCGTCCAGCACTCAAGAAGGCAGGTTTCTTAACAAGAGATCCAAGAATGAAGGAAAGAAAGAAGTACGG
>URGC01000044.1 GCA_900547255.1 uncultured Eubacterium sp.
CCATGGCACATTAGCAACACCTTTTGTTGTCACAGCACCAAGTCTGTTAAGGTCAACATATTCACTGTATTCCATGCCTGAACCAAAAGTACCTGATGCAACTGTCACAGGATTCTTGAAATGTACTCCTGCAATATCTACTGACATATCCACTGTACTCATTAGATTTCTACCTCCCTTGCATCAAATACTGGTCCTTCTTTACATATTCTTGTATTGTTAACCTTAGAATGGTCATCTATATTCTTAGTCTTACATACACAGGCAAGACATGCTCCTATACCACAAGCCATCTTCTCCTCAAGCGATATATAGCACTCTATGTCATGCTCAACAGCATACGCCTTGATTGCACGAAGCATAGGCATAGGACCACAGGCATAGAACACCTCACCTGTTATTCCATACTCTCTTACAGCATCAAGGACATTGCCCTTGACACCTACGCTTCCATCCTCTGATGCAAGTGAGAGTCTTCCATATTCCTTGAATTCATCTGCAAGAAATGTCTCACTGTCTCTATATCCAAGGACTATGTCTTTATCACAGTCAAGCTGCTTTGCAAGCTCAAGCATAGGTGGGATTCCGATACCGCCGCCGAATATAACAGCTTTTTTCTTAGCATATGGAGCGTTAATATCATAGCCATTGCCAAGAGGCCCCTGTATAGTAACCTTATCTCCTGCTGCAAGCTGTGCAAATTCCTTGGTTCCAGCTCCAACAGTCCTGTATACAAGTCTTATAGTATCCTTACCGATACCGCATATACTTATCGGTCTTGGAAGAAGCCTTGCTCCATCCTTGGAATATACAGATACAAACTGTCCCGGCTTTGCCTCTCCTGCTATTTTTTCTGTCTTTAAAACCATCTCATAAACACCCTCAGCCAGCTTACCGGCTTTAGTTATCTCTACATCTTCTCTGTAAGACATAATCCATCCTCATTTCTTTGTATGTTATCTGTTAAGTGCATGATTAATATCATTAATCATATCTATTGCAGCCTGTCTTGAAGCCTGTGCAAACGCTGTCTCGCCATACTTTGCATACTCTTCCTTAGTGTAAGCTGCTATTATTCCTCTTGAGCTGTTAACGATAGCTCCAAGTCCGTCCTCGTTAAAGAAATGTACAAGGTCTTCTGCCTTACCACCCTGTGCACCATAACCCGGTACAAGAATGTATGACTTAGGCATAATCTTTCTTAATGCCTTACCCATCTCTGGATATGTAGCACCTACAACAGCTCCTACATAGCTGTAGTCATCACCCATGCACTGACTAGCCCATTCATTAACCTTCTCGCCAACATGCTCATATAATGGTCTGCCGTCAATAAGTCTGTCCTGAAATTCACCACTTGAAGGATTAGATGTCTTAACAAGTATGAATATACCTTTGTTCTCTTCCTTACATACCTTTAAGAATGGATTGATACCATCTGAACCAAGGTATGGGTTAACTGTTGCAAAATCCTCGTCAAATGCACTGATAAGCTTGTCTCCTACCTGAACCTTGCCAAGATGTGCCACTGCATAAGCCTCAGATGTTGAACCGATATCGCCTCTCTTGACATCACCGATAACAACCATATCCTTTTCCTTGCAGTAATCTACAGTCTTCTTAAATGCAATCATGCCCGGAACACCAAACTGCTCATACATGGCTACCTGTGGCTTAACAGCAGGAACTATATCATATATGTTATCTACAATCGCCTTGTTAAACTGCCATATAGCTTCTGCAGCACCATCAAGTGTCTCGCCATATTCAGCAAATGCAGCCTTCTTGACATGCTCTGGCACGAACTTCATCATTGGGTCAAGTCCAACAACAACTGGTGCATTCATCTTCTTAATCTTGTCAACTAACTTGTTTATCATATCTATCTCCTTATTAATGCTTATTAATTAATGCTTATTATAATTTAGGAACATCCTTATCAACTATGCACTCAAAACCTGGTCTGTATGAGTAAACTGTCTTGCCGCCAGCGATAGTGTACACAACTCTTCCCTTTACCTGCTTGCCATTAAATGGTGTGTTCTTACCAAGTGAAGCAAACTTAGTGCTGTCAATCACATACTCATCATCTGGATTAATTATTGTGATATCTGCTGCTCTTCCCGGAAGAAGTGTTCCCTTGTCAGAATGAATAATCTGTGCTGGATTGTAGCTCATAAGCTCAACCATCTTCATAGGAGTGATTATTCCCTTATTGACAAGTTCAGTCATAGTAAGGCTTACTGATGTCTCAAGACCTGTTATTCCGAATGGTGCATCTGCAAATGGTCTCTCTTTCTCTGTAACATGATGAGGCGCATGGTCTGTTGATATACAGTCCATTGTTCCATCTGCAAGACCTTTGATAAGAGCATCAACATCCTCCTGCTTACGGAGAGGTGGATTCATCTTATAATTAGCATCATCACATGTGATTGCTTCTTCTGTCAGTGTAAAGTGGTGAGGTGTTACCTCTGCTGTCACTGGAAGACCTTCCTTCTTTGCCTGTGCAACCATTGCAACACTGTCCTTGGTTGAACAGTGGCAGAGGTGTAATCTTGCGCCTGTATTCTTGGCAAGAAGTATATCTCTTGCTACAATAACATCTTCTACAGCATTCATGATTCCATATAAGCCAAGCTCCTTGGCACGCTCACCTGCATTCATAACGCCCCTTGCAACAAGGTTCTTATCCTCGCAGTGTGCAAATACCGGAATATCAACATTAGCTGCAAGTCTCATAGCCTGTCTTGCAACTCTGGCATTCATAACAGACTTGCCATCCTCACTTACTGCTATTGCTCCATGCTTCTTTAACTGCTCAAAATCTGTTATATACTCGCCTTCCTGATTAGCAGTGATAGCTGCTATTGGAAGAATATTAATATCTGTAACATCCTTTGCCTTGTTGACAATATAGTCAACCATATCAGTACAGTCTACAACTGGCTTAGTATTAGGCATACAGCAGATTGTTGTAAATCCACCTCTTGCTGCTGCCCTTGCTCCTGTTCTTATAGTCTCCTTATGCTCAAATCCTGGTTCTCTAAGATGAACATGGAGGTCAATAAGACCTGGGCACACATAACAGCCTGTCGCATCAATCTCATTGTCAACAGCATCAGTTATATCTTCCTCAACTTTAAGAATGACTCCATCCTCATAGAGCACATCACTTACTGCATCTGTACCGCTTGCTGGATCAATTACTCTTCCACCTCTAACTAATGTCTTCATAGCACTATCTCCTTGTCTTTATATTTAGCCTAAATCTCTGCCAAGATATTTCTTCTCAAACTCACCTGCTGGAACTGGTCTTCCGAACAGATATCCCTGAATATAATCAACTCCAAGGTCTCTTAACAATGTATACTGCTCTGGCTGCTCTACACCCTCTACAACAATCTGTGTTCCTATTGTCTTTGATAAGTCAACAATAAGCTTAACAAATGCCTGTGCGTAGTCATCCTCAACGATATCATCTATAAATGTCTTATCAACCTTGATTATATTGAGTGGAAGCTGCTTGATGTAATTAAGTGATGAGTAACCTGTACCAAAATCATCAAGAGCTATTCTTGGGCCTAATGTCTTTAATCCATTGATAATGTTAAGCACTCTGTCCATATCATTAATAGCGAATGACTCTGTTATTTCAAGCACGATATTAGCCGGGTTAACTCCACTCTTTCTGATGATATTGTTAATATTCTCTGCCACATTCTTCTGTAAAAGCTGTACAACAGAAAGATTAACATTAACATGGAAATCAGGGAATCCTGCATCATTCCATTCCTTGCACTGTTTGCATGCTTCCTCAAGTATATAGTCACCAATGTCTGTGATAAGTCCAAGATACTCAGCCAATGGGATGAAATCTCCAGGACCCATGAAACCAAGTGCCTTGCTGTTCCATCTTACAAGAGCTTCACATGATACACACTGTCTTGTAAAGCTGTCAACAACTGGCTGATAGAATACAACGAACTCCTGCATCTGTGATGCAACTGCCTGACGCATATTGTTCTCTATGTCAAGCTGCTTGGCTGTATTAGTCTTCTTATCAGCATCATAGTAGTTATAGCAGTTCTTGCCGCTCTTCTTACTCTCATACATGGCTACATCTGCCATCTTGATTATGTCATGGACATCATTGCTGTTGTCAGGGAATGTTGCAATACCCATACTCATTGTACAGAAATACTCTGTTCCCATAAGATACCAAGGTTTATTAAACATTGATAATATATTCTTCACAATTCTGTCTATATCACCATATTTATCAGGCTTGACTATTACAAGAAATTCATCGCCGCCCATTCTGTAGCAGTTGCCACGCAGACCTCCGATACCCTGTAATCCTGCCGCTATCTGCTGTAAAAGGACATCTCCATACTGGTGTCCTAATCCGTCATTGATATGCTTAAAGTCATCAAGGTCAATAAACATAACTGCACCCTTGGTATCAGTATTCTCTGCATCCTTGATAACTCTTCTAAGGTCAGCCTCACATTTCATTCTGTTGTAGAGACCTGTAAGGAAATCGTTGTTAGCCTGATATTCAATCTTCTGCTGGTTCTTCTTCTTCTGTGTTGTATCAACGGCTGTACATACTATAACAGGACTGCCGTCAATCCATGTAAGGTCTGAAAACTTAATCTCGAACCATAATCCAGACATCGGATCATAATATTCTCTAGGTCTTCTGTCCTTCTTCTCTTCATCAGGCATGTTCATATAATCGTCCACGCCCTCCTGAATTGTACGTCTTATCTCGTCTGTCTTCATGGCAACATCATTCTCAAAAAGAATGCTTCCATCTGTTCTGTTGAATACCATAATTCCAGAACCTATGCTGCTTAATATCTCACGAAGCACTTCATATGAAGACAGTATTGAATTCCTTGTAACCTTCTTCTGTGCTATCGTCTGGATAACATTAGCTACCTCTTCTATGTACTTTAACATCTCATCATCATAATGAATGCATGAATGTGTATCAAATACAGCAAAATACATAGCACATACGTTATTGATATACAAAGGAACTGTGACTGCTGTCTGGGCTCCGCATAAATCCATTATATATCCCTGTGCTGATGTACAGCTATCTGAATAGCAGGCTATAAGCTTGTCTCCTGCAATAGCAAACTTGTCCATGGCAAATGTTGTGATGCTCATTGGCTTATCATCTTTGCCAACATATGATATGACTGTGTCAATCCATTTGTTATCTGCACTTATCTGCATAATAGCAGCGTGCGAGGTTGAAAGAATCTCCTCAACATCATCAATGATTCCTTCAACAACTTCCATAAAAGTTCCCTCAGCTTCAAGCTTGTGAACTATCTTATTAAGTATTTCTTCTTTACGAATTTCGCTCTCCAAGGTATACTTCTCCCCTAACATTAATCTATAGAAATATTATATCCTATTTTACATGCTTTGCAAACCCTTGTGTTAAATTAATAAAAATGGTATCATTCATTTTAGCGACACTAAATTTATCGAGGATTTTATATGGATACAATTAAATACAACACAAAACTTAAAGCCGCCGGCGATGAATACAAGAAAATAGTATTCTGGAACAGATTTATACGTAATCCGGTTGAGACAATTCTTTCCCTTATACCAGCAGCTATAGCAATCGCTATGATGTGTGCAAAGCTTTTCAACATCTATCTCGGTGTAATATATGCAGCATGTTTTGCATACCCGATATATATATTTGCATTCCAGTTTAACAATGCAGTCAAATATCACCTAAAGCACAGAAACCCATCGGAAGATGCACCCTGCATCATCACCCTTATGGATAGTGGAATCCTTGCAGATATCCCTGACCATGACATAGTGACAACATACACATGGGATTCATTTACAACTATCTATTGCAAATTTGGATATTATATGTTCTTTGATGGTTCTAAGATGATTGTGATGCTTAGAATTGCAGATATGTCGGAGGAACAGCAGAAAGCCGCCCCTGAATTTATCAAATCACATGTCAACCAAAACCACTGTAAGATAACATTTTAACCAAGCAGCATCATATTATCAGATTAGGTTAAACCCAATAATAAAATTAATCAGCCAGCCGGGTGTAATGTTAAACACACGGCTGGCTGATTTAATTAATCTTAGTTAAATCCGATAAGCTTATTCATGACTTTATATCCATACTTGGATATGGCTCTTCCGCCCCTGCCCGGAATATTAACAGTACTTCCAAGAAGACTGTATCTTAACTGGCTGTAGAGCTTGGAATTTCTTACCTTAACATAATTCCAGAGTTCCTTTTTCTTGGCAAGGTTTTCCTTAGTTCCACTGATTATGAGGAATATAGATGATACCTCCATCATGATTTTAAGATAATTAATCATGTACTTTCTGCATCTGACAGACTTGATATCACTGTCAAGATAGAAATCAATCATTCTCTTAGTAACCGCAATCTGCTGGTCAATTCTTCCTATCATGACCTTTTCATTGACAGACTGGTCTTCACGTCCTATGAAGTATCTGTAGAAGTTGGTGTTGATATAATATATCTTCTTAACCTCTGGCAATGGTTCAAATACAAATATGTTGTCCACATAGAATGTATGCATAGGAAGCTTTAATCCACAATCCTTTAAAAGCTGTGTCCTGTATATTACAGAATGCATGAGAATATACTGGTCAACCTTGAATTTGCCTATCTCATCCCATGAAAACATCTTCTCTATAGGGAATACATTATCATAATGGATAACTTTCTTTCTCTTGGCACCAACCTTGTCATACACATAGTTAGCAACAACCATATCTGGCACATTATCGTCAGAAAGATTCTTCAAAGTCTTTAATATTCTCTTATAGCTCTTCTCATTAACCCAGTCATCGCTGTCGACAACCTTAAAATATCTTCCTGTAGCATATGAAAGACCTGTGTTAACTGCCTGTCCATGTCCGCCATTCTCCTGATGTACAGCCTTGACTATAGATGGATACTTAGCCTCATACTCTCTTGCAATCTCTAATGTATTATCTTTAGTCGAGCCATCATCAACGATAATTATCTCAACATCATCCCCACCGGGAAGAATTGATTCTATGCATTTTCTCATATATGCTGCTGAGTTGTAGCATGGAATCGCAAAACTAATTAATTTCATAATCCATTACCTTTCACAATCTACATTCTCTCAGGACACTCTATTCCAAGAAGGTCTATACATGTAAGAAGAATATCCTTAGCAAGACTTATAAGTGCTATGTATCCCTTCTTCTTATCTTCATCTGTCTCTGAAAGTATCTTAGTATCATGATAGAATCCGTTAAATGCATTAGACACATCATATATATACTGACATATCTTATGTGGCGCATTCTCAATATATGCGCTGTTGACAACTTCCTGGAACTTAACAAGCGCAAGTGCAAGATTCTTCTCACTGTCAGAAGGTGAAAGCTTTATTGTAAGCCCATTCATATCTCCTGATGAAGCTTTGTATTTTGCAAGAATAGATTTAATTCTTACAATTGTGTATAAAATATATGGACCTGTGTTACCTTCAAATGAAGAAAATCTGTCTATATCAAATACATAATCCTTAGATGCCTGATTAGATAAATCACCATACTTTAATGCGGCAAGTCCGACTATCTTAGCTGTAGCCTCTGCCTCATCCTTATCTATATCTGTCTGGCCCTTCTTCTCTGAATTCTCATTCATCTTGGCAAGAACTGCATCCTGTATATCAGATATAAGGCTCTCAAGTCTCATAACTCCACCAGAACGTGTCTTGAATGGCTTGCCATCCTTGCCATTCATTGTACCAAATCCAAGGAATGTAAGGTCTGCATCTGGCTTAACTATGCCAGCCTTCTTTGCAACTCTGAAAACCTGTGTAAAATGAAGCTCCTGTCTCTTATCTGCAAGATAGATATATCTGTCTGGATGGAAATCCTTCTCTCTCTCAACAAGTGTTGCAAGGTCTGATGTCGCATATAATGCCGCTCCATCTGACTTTCTTATGATACAAGGTGGAAGCTCTTTAGTATCTGTCTCCTCCTGAATATCAACAACTGTTGCGCCCTGGCTCTCATATGCAAGGCCTTTGTCTATCATATCCTGAATCATGTCCGGGATATAAGGCTGTGCGTCGCTCTCGCCCTTCCATAAATCAAATGACACATTAAGATTGTCATAATTCTTCTTTAAATCCGCCTTGGATACCGCCATTATATGATTCCATATAGCAGTACATGCCCTGTCTCCACTCTGGAGCTTTAATGTTGCATTGTGTGCTCTCTCCAGAAACTCTGCGTTCTCCTTTGACTTAGCACTTGCAGCAGGATAAATCTCCTCAAGCTCTGATATAGTAAATGGAGCTTCTGCTGGATATTCTCCTGTGAAATTCTCATCAAAATATGGAAGCTCCGGCTTTCTGTCTCTTAATTCTTCTATGATAAGCCCCATCTGAAGACCCCAGTCTCCAAGATGAACATCACCAATAACCTTATTACCAGCAAATCTCTGGATTCTCTTGACACTCTCACCGATTACAGCAGAACGAAGATGTCCTACATGTAAAGGTTTAGCCGCATTAGCTCCACCGTAGTCAACGATAACAGTCTTATCTGTCACAGATGGAACATATCCAAATTTATCCTCACCAGCCATCTTATTAAGATAATCACTCATAAAATCTTCTGAAAGAATTATATTGATAAATCCCGGCTTAACACTCTCAATACTCTTAAATACTGTATTACCAGCAAGCTTGCCAACTACATCATCAGCTATCATAAATGGTGCTTTGCCATACTTCTTGGCTGCTGCCATAGCACCATTACACTGATACTCACAAAGGTCAGGTCTGTTTGACACTGATATTCTGGCATAGCTTCCATCATATCCGCTCTCCTCAAACGCTGCCTTAACTATCTGCTCTATCTCTTCTATAACAGTTTTCATCTGTCTCTCCATTCACTCATTCTCTAATAATTAACCTTCTCAAGGAAAAGTCCGCATGCCTCCGCTGGGAACGACATAGTTACATCTTTTCCTTCAAGCGCATCCCTTACGCTCTCTGGCTTTTTTAGTCCTCCTGCCACATCAAGCAGCATTCCAACCATAAGTCTCGCCATATTATGCATAAAATCATTAGCAGTTATACTGATTGTCACTATATTATCATCATGTCTGTCGATACTTATGTCTGTAACATTCTTAACTGTACTCTTGCTTCTCTTGGCTGTTGTAAAATTCTTAAAATCATGACTGCCCTTAAAATATTCTGCCGCTTTTCTCATGGCATCAATATCTGGCATATCAAATGTATGATATGTATACTTTCTCTGGAATACATCAGCAATATTGCCAACATCTAATCTGTACACATATGTTACAGACTTTGCATTGAGTGATGCATGAAATCTGTCATCTGCATTATCACAGACAAGAACCGCTATATCCCTTGGAAGATATCTGTTAAGATAATTCTTAAGCTCAATAGGAGCCGGATTATCATTTATCTTAACATTGATTACCTGTCCATATGCATGGACACCCTTCTCTGTTCTACAGCCGCAGTTTATCTCAGGTTCGGCACCTGTCATCTTTCTTAAAACTTCTGCAATCCTGGCATATATTGTATTGTCCGACTCGTCTTTTCCCATACGCTGCCAGCCATCATATCTGCCTCCGTCATATTGCAGTGTCAATCTGTAATTGCTCATTCTTCCAACACCTTTTTAACCACTTCTATAATTACGCTCTCATCAAATGGCTTCTGTATAAAATCAGCAGCACCGCGCTTTAATGCCTCAACCATATTAGACTTCTGTCCTGCCGCTGTTACCATGATAACCTTGGCATCAGGGTCTTTCTCTATTATATCAGATACAGCAGTAATTCCATCTTTTCCCGGCATAGTGATATCCATAGTAACTATGTCCGGCTTCAATGTGAAATACTTGTCAATACCTTCCTGACCATTGACAGCTTCTCCTACTATCTCATGACCGGCATCTTCCAGCATATCTCTTAAAAATCTTCTTGAAGTTTTAGAATCATCAACAATTAATATCTTAGCCATTGTCTTCTCCTTACCTTTCAATATTCACTATATCTTCAACTGCCATCACAGCATTAAACTTCTTATCATCCAGCTTAAAATCTAAAACATAAAATGAGTGATTGCTCTTAACTGAGACATCACTATAAAATACTGGTGGTCTTAATTCACATTTGACATCATTCTCATCAAGCTGTACAGCAAACATGCCATTAGTACAGTTAATAAGCTCACACACTGCATCATATGCATCTTCATCAAACTGTGTGAAATCACATCTTGCAAACATAGACGCCACCTTGCGCAGGGCATCATCATCCCCGCCTATCCCAAAAAATACGTCCTCATCGCCGTCCATTATCTGACAGCCAATATACTTCTCTGGTGTGTCTTTGACACTTCTTATGTCCTCAAGTGAAATATTATCCTTCATATAGAACTTAAAGCTCTTAAGAACACTCTTTAACTGCATCATATATGTATCATTCTTTAAATCTATAAAAGTCGACGCAATTGTATCCATATCCCCACTTTTGATTGCGCTGAGCTCATGTTCCATAAAGCCAGTTGTGCTGTGGGTCTTCGCTATATAACTACCGAGCATTGTATCCTTCATACCTTATCACTCCCACTATCTAAACATTTAACTAAAGTATAACCTATTAACAAATTAAGTGCAAGAAAAAACAGACATCCTCATGATAACATGAAGATGTCTGTAATTAATTATTAGTTCTGCTCTACGCTGTAGTTAGGAGCCTCTTTTGTAATATGAATATCATGTGGATGGCTCTCTCTTAAAGCAGCTGAAGACATCTTAATAAACTGGCCTGTCTCCTGAAGTACTGGAATTGTAGGTGCACCACAATATCCCATTCCTGAACGGAGACCGCCCATAAGCTGGAATATTGTATCTTCAACAAGTCCCTTATATGCAACACGTCCTTCAACGCCCTCTGGAACAAGCTTCTTAGCATCTGTCTGGAAATATCTATCCTTGCTTCCGTTCTCCATGGCTGCGATAGAACCCATTCCTCTATATACTTTGTATTTTCTTCCCTGGAATAACTCAAATGTACCAGGTGCCTCATCACATCCTGCAAGAAGGCTTCCAAGCATACATACGCTTCCTCCGGCTGCAATAGCCTTAACGATATCGCCTGAGAACTTGATACCACCATCAGCGATAATTGGAACGCCGAACTTCTTAGCTTCTTCATATGCATCCATAACTGCTGTAACCTGTGGAACACCGATACCAGCAACAACTCTTGTTGTACAGATTGAACCAGGTCCGATACCAACCTTAACAGCATCTACACCAGCCTCGCATAATGCCTTGGCAGCAGCTCCTGTAGCTACGTTACCAGCGATTACCTGAAGTTCTGGATATGCACTCTTAATCTCCTTAAGAGTTGTAATAATATTCTTAGAATGTCCATGAGCTGAATCGATAACGATACAGTCAACCTTGGCATTAACAAGTGCCTCTACTCTGTCCATAACATTAGATGTTATACCTACAGCAGCACCTGCAAGAAGTCTTCCCTGTGAATCATGTGCTGAAGCTGGGTACTTGATAGACTTCTCGATATCCTTGATTGTAATAAGTCCCTTTAACTTAAACTCATCATCAACGATAGGAAGCTTCTCGATTCTTCCCTTTGCTAATATCTTCTTAGCCTCGTCAAGTGTAATACCAACTGGTGCTGTGATAAGATTCTGGCTTGTCATGCACTCACTTATTGGTCTTCTGAAATCCTCCTCAAACTTGAGGTCTCTGTTAGTAATGATACCAACAAGCTTACCATTATCATCTGTTATTGGAACACCTGATATACGGAACTTAGCCATAAGGTCGTTGGCATCCTGTAATGTATTCTCTGGATGAAGATAAAATGGGTCAGTGATAACGCCATTCTCTGAACGCTTAACCTTGTCAACCTCATCAGCCTGTGCCTCAATTGACATATTCTTATGGATAATACCGATACCACCCTGTCTAGCCATTGCGATAGCCATTCTGTGCTCTGTTACAGTATCCATACCTGCACTCATCAAAGGAATGTTAAGTTTGATCTTCTGTGTAAGGTTAGTTGAAAGATCAATCATATTAGGTGTAACCTCTGAATATTGTGGCACTAAAAGTACGTCATCAAATGTAATTCCTTCACCAATAATTTTACCCATTGTAACTTTAATCCTCTCTTTCTTAAATTGTGTATTCTATCTTTAAATCGAAAAAATGTTAACATTGAATATATCATTTAAAAATATATTTGTCAATTACTTTTCAATTTTAAATACGCCTCTTCCAACACACTCACTTATAGCTTCAAGCATCTTCTCATCTGGCTCTATATATAATCTCTCCATCTCGTTATTATCATTGTAAGTATATATGACAACAACACCTGATGTATCAGCTTCACCTCTTGTATAGCTGTTAGTCCTGTAGTCCATATGCTCAAGGCGGAGCGCATCCTGACAGTCTGGCTTAGCTACAAGTGTCGCCTTGTTAATCGCGTACACACCACATCTTTTTCTTGATGTCCTTGCCATAATTCTCTCAACTGTCAATTCTCCATCTATAAGAGAATATTCATACTCTGCCTTGTAATATCTGAATACAAATACTGTGAATATCACAAGTATGACAAACAGTAGAAGTCCCATCGTCTTAGTCGATGGAATTGTAGTCACTGCAAGAATACATGCAAGTATCATAATAACCTTAAACAGAATAGACTGTTTAGGCGCTTTAACTTTGATTATCTGTTCAACTGCAACCATATCTGCTCCTTATAAAATATACATCCGGTAATCATTGCCCTACCAGCTCATTACCTCATATCCTGTATCTGTCACATGCACCATGATTTCCCACTGTGCACTTGGAAGCTCATCCTCTGTGTAGATTGTCCAGTCGTTGGTATCATCTATATAGATTTCATCGCTTCCCATATTAATCATAGGTTCAATTGTGAATACCATGCCCGGAGCCATTACCATTCCAGTTCCTTTTTTGATTACATAGCTTACAAATGGTGTCTCATGGAATTCAAGTCCGATTCCATGTCCGCCAACCTGTCTTACAACTGAGTATCCATTCTTTCTTGCATGGTCATTGATAGCTGCCGCAACATCTCCAAGATGTCCCCAAGGCTTAACCTGCTCAAGTCCCAACTGTACGCACTCTTTTGCCACATCTACAAGCTTTTTGTTCTCTGGTGGCACATTGCCTATGCAGAACATTCTTGATGAATCTGAAAAATATCCATTAAGAATTGTAGAGCAGTCAACATTAATTATATCTCCGTCTATTATCTCCACATTGCTTGATGGTATTCCATGGCAAACCTGGTCATTAATTGATGTACAAACTGACTTAGGGAATCCCTCATAATTAAGAGGGGCTGGTATTCCTCCCATAGCTGTTGTCTTCTCATATACCATTCTGTCTATCTCTTCAGTTGTTATGCCTGCTTTGATATGCTCTGCAACATAGTCAAGTACTGCCACATTAATCTTGGCACTTTCTCTCATTCCTGCAAGCTGTTCCTCATTCTTGATAATGCTTCTGGGTGGGACTGTGTGGAACTTCTTCTTATACATATCAATCTTTTTGTCAAACTCCATGTGGCACTCACCATATGGCTTGCCACTCTTACACCAGCATAACTCGTCTTTTCTAAGTTTCTTCATCTCTACTCCATTCCCGGTATATGACCGGATATTTATTTGTTCAATACAATTAACCCTGCAATGTCTCCATTATAGCAGGAAGTATCTGCTTCTTTCTTGATACAACCCCTTTCAGGAACACAGTGTTATCCTGTGCCTCGACATTGAAGGCCCTGCTTATGGTGCCTACGGCATTATTGCCTGAACAGACCACATATGATGACTCATCAAGGACATTTGTTATCATAAAAAATGTCATATTAAGTCCATATTCATGACACGAGTCTGCAATATAATCACTCATGCGCTCTTTTAAGTTGTCTGCTTCATCTGATTCCATGCAGTTTACCTGTCCGATACCTATATTGATATCATTGACTGAGAATCTCTTGAAATCTCTCTCAAATAATTCTTTCGATGTCTTGCTTGAAAGGTTGCTTCCAGCTTTGAACATCTCCCTGCCATACTCGTCTATATCAATACCCGCAAGCTCTGCAAGCTTGGTACATGCATCAATATCCATCTGTGTACATGTAGGCGATTTAAGAATCAGTGTATCTGATATAATAGCTGAACACAACAATGCTGCAATCTTCTTCTCCGGAACAAGACCACTCTCATTATACATCTGATATATAATAGTCGCAGTACACCCTAATGGCTGATTGCGGAAATATACCGGCGACATTGTCTCTATCGAACCTATTCTGTGATGGTCGATAATCTCTAATATATCTGCTGTCTCAACACCGCCAACTGCCTGAATTTTCTCATTATGGTCAACTAAGATAAGCTTCTTTTTGCCATGCATGATAAGATTTCTTCTTGAAATCATTCCTATATATCTGCCATCTGTATCAAGGATTGGGAAATCCCTGAATCTGTGCTTTGCCATTATCTCTCTTATATCCTCGACAAAATCTGTTGTCTTGAACTGGATTATCTTCTCCTTAGGAGTCATATAAAAGCTTATCGGCATACTCTGGTTAATAAGTCTTGCCACTGTATATGTATCATACTTTGTAATAATAATCGCACAGCCATGTTCCTGTGCAAGCTTGGTTATCGTCTTGGACACCTCTGCTCCGTCACAGATTATTATGCACCTTGCATTCATCTCTATGGCACATAACTGTGCTTCATACCTGTTACCAAGAATGACTATGTCGCCCTCGTCAATAAAATTCTCCATCATATCAGGATTAGCTGTCGCTATGAGTACTTTGCCACTGTCAACTATCTGTGACGTATCTCCTGTGACGACTCTTCCCTCCAGTGTATCAACAATATTCGTAAACTTAGTCTTAGCTTTTGCAAGTATAGAGCTGTCATATATCTCAAAATATGACTTGGTAATATCACCTATAGATATAATACCATTAAGCTGACCATCTTCTAATATCGGAAGCGTTACTGTGTTGCTTTCTTTCATAAGCTTCCACGCTTCTTTGATAGATATGCTTCTGTCAACTCCGTCAACAACATGTATATCAACATCTGATACCTGTGGACGCACATCTTTGATGTATTCTGGTGATTCAACGCCCCACCGCTCTAATACATAATGTGTCTCTTCATTAATATGGCCTGCTCTCTTAGGTATATAAGTTTTCCCTGTTATAAGTGTCTTTAATCTCGCATAGCATATAGCAGAACACACTGAATCCGAGTCTGGGTTCTTATGTCCGATTACGTAAACAGGTTTCTCCATAACTATCCTCCATCCAAACAATATAAGCTGCTATATACGCATCTATATAGATAACGCCTATAGCAGCCTATTATTTCTATAATATAATAGTCTTAACGATTATACAAATGCACACGCATTAGTATACACAAATTAATTGCGGAATACAACTATTTCAGTTTTTTCTGCCTGGCCTCGTGAAGCAAAGAAGCTCTGAAGCTCTCTGATTGCCTTCTGGTAAACAAAGAATGCATCGTAAGTCTTATTAAAGTTATCCATGGCAAGCTGTACGTTGCCATCTTCTTTTGCCTTCCAAGATTCACATGCCCACTTATGGACATTGTTATGGGCACTGACAACATTCTTGAATTCTGGGCTTCCTGTTATGGCAGGGTCAGTCTGGGCTGCAATCCACTTACCAAGCTTACAGCTTGTAGAATTATTGAGCTGTGTAAGTTTAAGATGCTCGAAATCCATAACGTTATTGTAAACTCTCCACATAAGTATGAAATGGTCTATCTCATAGATTCTTAACCAGTCCTGAAGAGTAACCTCCGCAAAACCTCTGACCATATCACTTCTTGTAGTATCAATATAACGTCCAATCTTGTATACATGAGTTCCCTGTGCAAAACAGCATTTTGACAATTCATCATAACTCTCTGCAATATGGGCAACCTCTGTGTTAAATGCATGTGTGAGTGATGTCTGATTATCTATATCATTAAATACTTCATCAACCTTGTTCTTGACAGCTTCCATCTGCTTAGCCATAACCTCGACATCACCAAGTGATGACTCAACCTTCTCATTGCCCTCTGAAAGCTTGGCTGTTGTATCATTCATAGATATTGCAAGTGCATCAATATCATTCTGCAGCTCATGGACATATCGCACAATATCCTCAGCAGATTCGGCAGTATTGCTTGAAAGCTGTCTTACCTGATCTGCAACAACCGCAAATCCCTTTCCAGCCTCTCCAGCCCTTGCCGCCTCAATTGAAGCATTAAGTGCAAGGAGATTACTCTGACTTGCAACCTTCTTAACAATATCCACAATCTCACTGATTTTATCTATCTTTTCCTTAAATGCATGAACCTGTGTATTGATAACATTAATATTCTCTGATGATTCATTAACCACTCTTATACTCTCATTCATGTTAGCAGTACTGTTCTGTACTGCCGCAAGCATCTCATGTGTGCTGTCACGTATATCATCCATTGATGATGATATTCCATTAATGGAATCAGCCAGTCCCTGACTCGCCTTCTCCATCTCTGATATCGATTCTGTCTGCGACTGGACCTGATCCATTGTATTCTTGACATACGAATTATCGCCTATGGACTCCATAGCCTCATTAAGCCTCATAACGAAATTATTGTTAGCTTTTTTAAATGCATGAATAAGCTCATTTAACTTATCTGCACACGCAGGATCCTGAAATGCTGACACATCAACATCCGTATAATCACCTGCTATAACCCTGTTCATCTGCTCCATCAGTAGAGCCATATCATTAGCGGATACTGCATCCTTTGTTTTTTTGCTTTTAAACATAAGACTTATCCTCCTGTGCTTTTGCATCTCCATTTTATTTGTTAATTGTATCACAAAATAATCAAAAAATAAAACATCATTTGTAATATATTTTACAGTTAATTGTTTTAATTTTTCGCAATAAACTGTTTTCTTGTTATTTTGCATACACACATGTAACTAATTCAACATATTATATCAAAAAGACTTTTTAAGGAGTTTCTATGAAACACTCTATAGGCAGAATTCTGCCCATCAAAAAAATATCATCACTGCTTCTTACGTGCGTGATGGCAGTCACATGTTTTGGATGCTCTGGCGGCAATACATCTGACAACAACGATGGGCAATTAAAGAAAATAACACTGAACGAGGTCGCACACTCTATATTCTATGCTCCCCAGTATGTTGCTATTGAAAATGGATATTTTAAAGATGAGGGGCTTGATATCAACCTTGTCACAGGTTTTGGCGCAGACAAAGTAATGACTTCCCTCGTAAGCGGTGATGCCGACATCGGCTTTATGGGTTCAGAATCATCAATCTATGTATACGCTGGCGGTTCAAGTGACTATGCAGTCAACTTCGCACAGCTCACACAGCGCGCCGGCAACTTCCTTGTAGCCCGTGAGGACATCAAAGATTTTAAGTGGGAAGATGTCAAAGGAATGACTATTCTCGGCGGCAGGGCTGGCGGAATGCCTCAGATGCTCCTTGAATATATCTTAAAGAAGAACAACATCGACCCCAAGAACGATGTCACAATCGTACAGAACATAGATTTCGGTTCTACTGCTGCCGCATTTGCCTCTGGTCTCGGTGATTTCACCGCCGAATTCGAGCCAACCGCCACAACAATCGAGCAGGAAAAGAAAGGTTATGTTGTCGCATCAATGGGTGTTGACAGCGGATATGTACCATATACAGCATATTGTGCCAAGAAAAGCTATATCGAAAAGAACGCCGGCACAATCCAGTCCTTCACCAACGCAATCCAGAAAGGTCTTGAATATGTAGATACGCATACAAGCGCAGAGATAGCTAAAATAATCGCCCCTCAGTTCCCTGAGAACGACACAGCTACAATAACATCTATCGTAGAACGCTACAAACAGCAGGACACATGGAAAACTGACACACTCTTCTCAGAGGAATCCTTCACACTTCTAAAAGACATCCTCAAATCCTCTGGAGAACTCAAAGAAGACGTACCTTACGACAAACTCGTCAACACAACATTTTCCCGCAGCGTAAAGTAATAAGACGCCTCTCATCCCTTCCGTGTGAGCCAACAGCCCCAAGCCTGTGCCCTGTGTGCGCTGTACCGTGCCTGTACTGCCCCTATGGCTTCGCTGTGTGCTATGCTCTGATGC
>URGC01000045.1 GCA_900547255.1 uncultured Eubacterium sp.
CATTGGATGTAATTGCTTATACATAGGCGACGCAGTCGCGACCGAAAAAGCGAAGCTTTTGAGGTGCACACTCGTTAGAGATGTATTTATCGGAAAGGAGTTTATATGGGAAAGCCAACAGGATTTATAGAATATGAACGTAAAGAAGCTAAAGCGGTTTCACCAAAGGAAAGAATAAAGAATTTTAATGAATTTCATACACCTCTGTCAGAGGAAGAACAGAAATGTCAGGCATCACGCTGTATGGACTGCGGAGTTCCATTCTGCCAGTCAGGCATGACTATCAAGGGCATGACAAGCGGATGCCCTCTTAACAATCTCATTCCCGAATGGAATGACCTTGTGTATGAGGGCAACTGGGAGAGAGCATATAACAGACTTCATAAGACAAGCAACTTCCCTGAGTTTACAAGCCGTGTCTGCCCAGCTCTCTGCGAGAAGGCATGTACATGCGGACTTAATGGTGAGGCTGTATGCACTAAGGAGAATGAGCTTGCAATTATTGAAAAGGCTTACGCTAATGGATGGGCAGCAGCCAAGCCACCAGTTGTAAGAACAAGCAAAAAGATTGCGGTTATCGGTTCTGGTCCTGCCGGACTTGCAGTTGCAGACCAGCTTAATACAAGAGGACACAATGTAACAGTATTTGAGCGTAACGACAGAATTGGTGGATTATTAAGATATGGAATCCCTAATATGAAGCTTGAAAAGCATATAATTGACAGAAAGCTTGATGTCATGAAAGAAGAGGGCGTACAGTTCGTTGTCAATTCCAATGTTGGTGCAGAGGTTAAGGCTAAGGATATATTAAAAGACTATGATGCAGTAGTGCTCGCCTGTGGTGCATCTAACCCAAGAGATATCAATGCACCGGGAAGAGATGCTAATGGAATCTATTTCGCAGTAGATTTCCTTACATCAACAACTAAGAGCCTTCTTGATAATGGACTTAAAGATGGTACATATATATCTGCCAAGGATAAAAATGTAGTTGTAATCGGTGGCGGCGATACAGGTAATGACTGTGTGGGAACATGTATCAGACATGGCTGCAAGTCAGTTACACAGCTTGAGATGATGCCTAAGGCACCAGATGAGAGAGCAGCAACTAACCCATGGCCACAGTGGCCGCTTGTCTGCAAGACAGATTATGGTCAGGAAGAGGCTATAGCTGTATTTGGACATGACCCAAGAATCTATACAACAACAGTTAAAGAATTTATTAAGGATAAGAAGGGAAATCTTTCTAAGCTTGTCATAGTAAGTCTTGAATCACAGGTAGATGAAAAGACTGGAAGAAGAATGATGGTTCCTGTTGCAGGAACAGAGAAAGAGATACCATGTGAGCTTGTACTTATCGCAGCAGGATTCCTCGGAACACAGAAATATGTGACAGATGCTTTCGGCGTTGAGGTTAACGAGAGAACTAACATAAAGACTGCTAATAACCAGTTTGAGACATCTGTAAAGGGTGTATTTACTGCTGGTGACTGCCATACAGGCCAGTCACTCGTTGTAAAGGCTATAAGACAGGGAAGAGACTGTGCAAGAGCGGTTGACGAGTATCTTATGGGATATACTAATCTTTAATTATATATGGATATGTTGAATCTGCGATTAGCTGGTATGCATCATGCTGATTAGGGTGCGGATAAAATTAAAATGCAGGGTTGTATATTATGTACAATTCTGCATTTTGATTTGCTTATGAATGTAGGAATAGTGCTGTTTTGTGCGCATAACTACTATGTTAGGTGTGGAAAAATATGTAAATATGTGTTATTATTATCATAAAGATGAGAAGACATGCGATGCATAAGCATAATCTGTGCGGAGGAATGTATGGATAAGTTGAAGAGAAAAGTAAGAGTCTTATCAAGACTTATATTTGGACGAACTGCAATAGTACTTGTGTCAGTGCTGTTACAGCTTTTGATGATATTAATAGGTGTTAATTTCTTATACAGATATTTTGCTCTTTATTATACAGCTTTTGTACTGGTAGGTCTTGTGGTAGTTGTCCACATACTTAATGAGAATAATAATGCAAGCTATAAGATGGCTTGGATTATTCCAGTTCTGGCTTTTCCAGTCTTTGGAATAGTTGTTTACCTGTTTATCAATTTCCAGGTTGATACGAAGATAATGAGAAAAAGGCTGGATAAGATTAATGACCAGCTCTATAATCATATCCGCAAAGAGAATAATTATTATGACAGACTAGAAAATGAGCCTGATGGTGAATTAAATCTTGCAAAATATCTATATAATACAGGAAGCTTCAAGGCTTACTATGATAATGAATGTGAATTCTTTCCGCTTGGCGAGGATAAGTGGGATGAGATGATTAAGCAGTTGAAGCAGGCACAGCATTTTATATTCATGGAGTACTTTATTATTGCGGATGGTGCTATGTGGGATTCGATAGTAGACATTCTTATTGAGAAGGCTGCTCAGGGTGTTGAAGTAAGATTTATGTATGATGGAATGAACAGCCTTGTCAATGTTCCATTTTCTTTCTATAAGAAGCTTGGCAAAAATGGAATTAATGCAAGACCTTTCTCACAGATAAGACCTGCATTGTCTACGGTGCAGAATAACAGGGATCACAGAAAGATACTTGTTATAGATGGCAAAGTTGCATTTACTGGTGGAATTAATCTGGCAGATGAGTATGTTAACAGATATGAGAGATTCGGACACTGGAAAGATACAGCTATCATGGTCAAGGGTGATGCTGTTAAGAGCTTCACATATATGTTCCTTACACTGTGGAATGTTGCAGGTAAGAAGAGCTATGTACCTGAAGAAGAACTTGACAAATATATAATTGGGTGTAAAACCACTGATTGCCTTTTTAGCTGTGACAAGGATAACGAGAAGATAAGAAGCGGTGGATATGTAATTCCTTACGGGGATAGTCCATTTGCGGATGAGAGAATAGGCAAGCAGGTGTATATGGATATATTAAACAGGGCTACAAAGTACGTCCATATCATGACACCTTATCTTATTCTTGATGACGATATGATAGGAGCTCTCAGCTATGCGGCTTTGAGAGGCGTTGAGACTACGATAATAATGCCGCATATTCCAGATAAGAAATATGCATATTTTCTTGCAAGAAGCTATTATAAGGAACTTCTGCTCAAAGGCGTGAAGATATATGAATATACGCCGGGATTTGTGCATGCCAAGGAATTTGTGAGTGATGACATAAGAGGAACGGTTGGAAGTGTTAACCTTGATTACAGAAGCCTTTACCTGCATTTTGAATGTGGAATGTATATATATAAGAATGAATGTGTAAAGGATATTGAGAAAGATTATCTTGATACTCTTGCAAAATGTCAGGAGATAACGATAGAAGATTGTGATAAGTATCCGGGACGAAAGAGACTTATAGGCAAAGTCCTTAGACTTATATCACCACTGATGTAAGATTTTTTTTATGCGACAGGAGGTTGCGTATGAAGATAGTTTATGGATTGTTAACATTATTTATGCTATTCGCAGTTGGATACTGTGCATATCGTTCAAGCAAAATGAGTGGCAGAATGGCAAAGGTTGTGTGCGCATGCGAGACAGTTTCGTTTTTGTGCGGACTTGCTTTTGTTGGTTATACATATATACCAGATATAACTGTCAAAACACTGTGCATGGGTCTGATGCTTGCGCTGTTTGACTGGGTGTTATATATCCTTATGTACTATACACAGCTTTATACAGGACTGTTTAAAGGTGTGATGGGAGTTAAGCTGGTTATGGTGCTTTACTCTGCATTTGACACAATTACACTTATTGCTAATACATGGTGTCATAATATATTCACTGTTGAAAAGATACAGGGAGATGTGATTAAGTGCAGCTATATTGAAAGCAGCTGGCTTTATAAGGCACATTTTCTGTATTCATATATTGTTATGATTATGCTGCTTGCAGCTTTCGCATTTGAGATAGTAAAGACATCAAAGTTTTATAGAATAAGATATGTTGTTATATTCGCTGCATTGTTGATGACGTCTTTGGTTGATTTATTTACTATTGGCTCTGAATCATTACATGATATATCAATGGTTGTATTTGCTGTAATGGTTATCATGATATATTATTTCACATTAAGCTATGTGCCTAATGAGCTTATAGAAAATACATTATCATTAGTTATCAAGGATATGAACAGCGGAATTGTCTGCTTTGATAACAGAGGCAAATGTGCATATTGCAATGATATAATCAAGGATATGTACAAGACAGATGATATAGCACAGTTTGAATTAAGATATAAAAACTGGCTGACAGAGAGAGCGGATGACAGACGCGATGCCATGAAGTTTGAGAATAATTTCACAGATGCAGATGGTGCCGCAAGAATATATGAGGTTGTATACAAGAGAATATATGACGAGAAGGAGAATATCATCTGTGATTACTTTATGATTAATGACAGAACAGAAGAAATTCAGTCGTTAAAGCGTGAGAAATACAGAGCTTCCCACGATTCTCTTACACAGCTTCTTAACAGCAGTTATTTCTATGGGGAAGTAAGTGATATAATCCACAGTAATCCGGGCAGCAGATATTATCTTATATGCAGCAATGTAAAGGATTTCAAGTTTGTTAATGAATTATTCGGAATTAACAAGGGCGATGAGCTTCTTAAGAAAGAGGCAGCTCTTATTAAAGATGCCATGCCAAAGGGCGGCGTGTGTGCAAGACTTCATGGTGACAGATTTGCACTGCTCATCCAGAAGGATATGTTCAATGAGAATACATGGAGAAATATAACTAAAGAGCTTCGGTATGAATTTGATAATGATGCGTTCAGACTTCATGTATTTGCTGGTGTGTATGAGATTGATGATCTTGATGAGCCGGTAAGTATTATGTGTGATAAGGCTAATCTTGCGAGTGAGCTGGTAAAAGATGATTATCAGAACTGCGTATCGTACTATAATAAAGACCTTCTTGAGAAATCTATCGAGGAGAGACGTGTTATCGCTGAGTTTGATAGAGCTTTGGAGAACGAGGAGTTCGTTATGTTCTTACAGCCACAGGTTGATGGCACGGGCAAGGCTCATGGCGCAGAGGCTCTTGTAAGATGGCAGCATCCAGAGAGAGGACTGCTTTCTCCATTCTTCTTTATAGATATACTTGAAAAAGCCGGACTTATATATAAGCTTGATAAGTATATGTGGGAAAAGGCTGCAAAGCAGTTAAGCATATGGAAAAATACCAATAAGAGCGATTATCATATATCTGTTAATATTTCAACAAAGGATTTCTATCTGCTCGATGTATATGAGACATTTGTTGAGATAATCGCAAGATATGGCATAGAGCCAGAAAAACTTAAGCTGGAGATTACAGAGACTGCACTTATGTCAGATTTTAAGAAGAATATGGAGATAATACGCAAGTTGCAGAATTATGGTTTCAAGATTGAGATTGATGATTTTGGAAGCGGATATTCTTCACTCAATATGCTTAAAGATATAAGTGCTGATATATTAAAGATTGATATGGGATTCCTTCGTGCATCAGAGAATGAGATCAAGGGAAGAGATATTCTTGAGACAATCATTGTACTTGCCAAGAAGCTTGGAATGGAAGTTATAACTGAGGGTGTTGAAACTAGGGAACAGCTTGATATGCTTAGTGCGATGGGGTGTAACATGTATCAGGGATATTATTTCTCTAAACCAATATCAGTAGATGAGTTTGAAAATAAATTTATGTAATGTACATTGCTTTTTTATATGAAGTAGTGTATAATCGGCTTTGTTGCTGCAGAGAAATAGCAGATAGGGAAGGTACTTAGGAGGACGGTATATGTTTACTGTGAGTATTTTGCTTGATTCAGTTGAGAAAGTGCAGAGATTTGTCAGTGTTATAAGTAAGTATCCATGTTCTTTTGATATTGAGTCGGGACATAGCTGTGTTGACGCTAAGTCTTTAGTGGGACTATTTAGTCTGGATATCAGCAAGCCACTTCATCTTACAATTCAGGATGATGGTTCACAGCTTGAAGATATTTTAAGAGATATTAATGAATTCATGGCATAGCTTTGGTTCTTAATGTTTAGTATGCAAGAGAAATTGGCGACGGTTGCTTTTGCGTAGGCGGAAGTGTCGGAATGGCAGACGAGCATGATTCAGGTTCATGTGTGGGTTACCACGTGAGGGTTCAAGTCCCTTCTTCCGCATTGGATGAAACCAGAGGGTAGGTGCATTGCACCTGCCCTCTTTTTTCATCCAATGCCGGAGCGTAAATTGAACCCGAGGGTTCAATCTCCGCTCCGCTCCGGTCGGCGCAAAGCTAAGGTCCACTGGACCTTATACGCCCCTTCTTCCTTGGTAGTGGCGGGACGGGAGACGGCAATGCGCTTCGCTGTTGCCTTGCCACCGCCTGACGGGGTGGTACTATAATTAAAATATGTGTATCTTTTTTCAATATGATGTGATATAATTTGAAATAGAATATTTTGCATTACTATTTATGGCTTATGGGTTTATATGGGTGGATTATAGGCATGAATAGTTGATAATTACATAAGAGTTGTTATGAAATTGGAGGGAATGGAGTATGTTTGGACAGCTTTTTGGAAAATATCTTGTGGAACAGGGAGTTCTTACAGAGGATGTGTTGAAGAGTGTTTTGGAAGAACAGTCTAAGATCAGAGTCAGGCTTGGTGTTATAGCTGTAGCGGATAAGCTTCTTACACAGGAGCAGGCTGAGGAGATTAACAGGATTCAGGCTGAGGAAGATAAGAGATTCGGAGATATAGCTGTTGAGAAGGGATATCTGACTGCGGAACAGGTGGATGGACTTCTTGCTAAGCAGGGTAATCCTTATATGCAGTTCCTTCAGGTGTTTGTTGAGAAGAGTAAGGTTAAGGTTTCTAAGATAGATGGATATCTTGAGAATTTCCAGAAGTATATCGGACTTGATGATAATGAGATGGAAGCTCTTAAGAAGGATGAGTTTGATGCACTTCTTAATGTGTATGCGTATGCATCTAAGCCATATGTAACACAGATTGCAGGACTTGTACTTAGAAATATCAACAGATTTGTTACAAGAGATTTCTACTTTGACAGGATTAAGATGGTTGACAGACTCGATTACAGATGTATGGCTGCACAGAAGAGTGATGGCGATGCTGATATATGTATCGGATTTGCTACAGAGGATAATATTGATGCTCTCAGTGCTATCGCATCTGGATACTCAGGAGAGGATTGTACAGGCAAGAGCATAGAGACATATGATGGTGTCGGAGAATTTGTTAACTGTATAAGTGGACTTCTTGCTACAAGTCTTTCTGCTAATGATGTTAATATCGAGATTAAGCCACAGGTTGCATATGAGAATCAGTGTGCAACAGGAAGCGCATATGTACTTCCTATATATATCAATGGCAATCTCGTTAATCTGTATATAGCTGTAGATAGTGAAGTTAATGTTGGTAATATGCCTATCATAAGAAAGGTTCAGGCGCAGAACAGCACAACTGTCACAGATGGCAAGGGTACAGTTGTAATTGTTGATGATTCTGGAATGTCAAGAAAGATGCTTCGTAACCTTTTAGAGGATGCAGGATATGCAGTTGTAGCTGAAGCGTGTGACGGATTAGAGGGTGTTATGGCATATAAGCAGTATAACCCAGATGTTGTTACTCTCGATATCACAATGCCTAATATGGATGGTACAGAAGCATTAAGACAGATTATGGATTATGATGAGGACGCCAAGGCTGTAATGATTACAGCGGCAGGCCAGCAGAACAAAGTTATCGAGGCATTAAAGATTGGTGCTGAGAAGTTTATTACTAAGCCATATGATAAGGATGAGGTTGTTGCAACAATCGCTGAACTTATAGGTAAATAGGGCGGTTTTGACAGCTTAATTTAAAAAATTACAAAAAAATCAAAATTTTTTAAAAAAGTTGTTGACATATTATAAGGGTGGTGCTATTATAAACAAGTGCTCACGAGAGAGAACAAAACAAAGCCTTGAGAGAGGCGGAAACAAAGCTTGTGAGATAGCACTTACGCAGTCGTGGCGGAATTGGCATACGCGCTAGACTAAGGATCTAGTCCATATTGCTTGGGTGCGGGTTCAAGTCCCGCCGACTGCACTCGATTGAAGACCTTGAAGAGCGAAAGTTCTTCAAGGTCTTTTTTGATAATTTCCACTGTATAGGAATGCAGTGATAAAGCGAAGCAAATAATTGCTATGCAAAGGTTAGGAGCAGTATGATGAAAAAAGTACTTACAATAGCTGGAAGTGATTGTAGTGGTGGAGCAGGTATTCAGGCAGACTTAAAGACGATGGCGGCGCATAAGGTATATGGAATGAGTGCGATAACATCTCTTACAGCTCAGAATACGACAGGTGTGTATGGAATTAGTGATGTTAGTCCTGAGTTTCTCTCACAGCAGCTTGACTGCATATTTACAGATATATTTCCAGATGCGGTTAAGATTGGAATGGTATCAGACAAAGAGCTTATAGGTGTTATAGCGGACAAACTGATACAGTATAAGCCGGATAATATAGTTGTCGATACTGTTATGGTTTCAACGAGTGGAAGCAGGCTGTTAAAGGAAGATGCTATAGATGTATTGTGCGAAAGACTTATTCCGCTTGCAGATGTCATAACACCGAATATACCAGAGGCGGAAGTGCTTTCAGGAATACATATTGATTCGGCAGATAAGATGATTGAAGCAGCAAAGATAATTCAGGATAAGTTTTTATGTAAAAGTACAGGTGTGCTTATAAAGGGTGGACATGAGCTTAATACGGCAAATGACCTGTTATATAAAGATGGCAATGCTGTATGGTTTAATGGTGAAAGGATTGATAATCCTAATACACACGGAACTGGATGTACATTGTCATCTGCGATAGCGTGTAATCTTGCGCTTGGCAGGAGTATGGAGGATTCAGTGCGTGAAAGTAAGAGATACATTTCAGGTGCTTTAAAAGCCGGGCTTGATCTTGGAAAAGGAAGCGGACCGCTTAATCATGTGTATTTGTTTGAATAAAAGAATCGAGGCTTAATGATGGATAGTTTTATATACAGTATTAATTCAACAGTTCCAATATTCTTAGTTATGATAGTTGGATGGGCGATTAAACAGCTTGGAGTTATTGATGACCATTTTGCTAATGTAGCTAACAAATATGTATTTAAAGCAGCTTTGCCGGTGCTGTTATTCAGGGATTTGTCAAAGGCGGATTTCTATTCACAGTTTGATATAAGATTTGTTGGATATTGCGCTATCGTGACTATAGCAATGTTTGGCGGTGTATGGATATTTACCGACCTTCTTATGAAGGACAAGACAATGAGAGGCTCTTTCATACAGTGTTCATGCAGGAGCAGTGCGGCGATTCTTGGTATGGCATTCATCCAGAATATGTATTCTGAGACAGGTATGGCACCGCTTATGATAGTGGCGGCTGTGCCATTGTTTAATGTTATATCAGTTGTAGCTCTCACATTTAAGGCAAATCCTGTTGATGGTGTCAGTATTGAAGATATGCCTAAGAAAGATGGAATTAAGAAGGCTTGCTTGAATATTGCCACTAATCCTATTATAATTGGAATTGCAGTTGGACTTCTCGCTTCGCTTGTAAGACTCCAGCTCCCAGCGATTCTTGATAAGACAGTTAACAGCATAGCACAGACGGCAACGCCTATTGCCCTTATCTGCATTGGAGCAGGATTTGAGGGAAGAAAAGCTATCAAGAAGATAAAGCCTACATTAGTTGGAACATTTATCAAGCTTATAGGGCTTGCAGCTATATTTATACCGATAGCGGTTTATATGGGCTTCCGCAATCAGGAGCTTATGGCGATTCTTATAATGCTTGCATCGCCAACAACAGTTACAAGTTATATCATGGCTAAGAATATGAATAATGATGAAGTGCTTGCATCAAGCATAATTGTACTGACAACAGTTTTGTCAAGCATAACGCTGACAGGCTGGATATTTATACTAAGAAGTTTTGGCTTGATATAATTATATTTTTATGATACAATCAACTAAGTTTATGAACGAAAAGGAGGAATTGTCGTGAAGCATATTAAGACAATCAGCGAAAGAGTTTTAAAGGATACAATGAAGCACGGCGGTTGCGGTGAGTGCCAGACATCTTGCCAGTCAGCATGTAAGACATCATGCACAGTTGGTAACCAGAGCTGTGAGAATAAGAATAAGTAATTTAATTGAAAAGACAATTTCGTGAGAGAGAGCGTGTTAAGTTTTTTTCAGCACGCTCTTATTTCACGTAGATGGAGACTGGCTGCTGCCGGTCTTTATCTGCTAGAAAGGATATTATGATACACCAGTACAAAAACAACGGCTATAACATTGTTCTGGACGTAAACAGCGGTTCAGTACATGTGGTAGACGATTGCGTATACGATATAATTGCTATGTACGAGGAGCATAGTCTTGACGAGATTAAAGCAGAACTTTCTTCTAAGTATAACGCAGCCGATATTGAGGAAGCGTATGAGGAGATTGGTGAATTAAAGGAAGCAGGACAGCTTTTCACAGAAGATATATATGAGCCTTATATAGACTCATTCAAGGACAGACCTACGGTTGTAAAGGCGTTATGTCTCCATATTGCCCATGACTGTAATCTTGCCTGTAAGTATTGCTTTGCAGAGGAAGGCGAGTATCACGGAAGACGTGCACTTATGAGCTTTGAAGTTGGTAAGAAAGCACTTGATTTCCTTGTTGCTAACTCTGGAAGCAGAAGGAATCTTGAGGTTGACTTCTTCGGCGGTGAGCCAACAATGAATTTCGAGGTTGTAAAGCAGCTTGTAGAATATGGAAGAAGCCTTGAGGAAGCTAACAATAAGAAGTTCAGATTCACACTTACAACTAACGGAATATTGCTTAATGACGAGATATTAGAGTTTGCTAATAAAGAGATGGGCAATATCGTGCTTAGTATAGACGGACGTAAAGAGATTAATGACCTAATGAGACCTACAAGGAACGGACATGGAAGTTCATATGACATTATCATGCCTAAGTTCAAGAAGGTTGCAGAGAGCAGGAATCAGACAAACTATTACGTCAGAGGTACATTTACACATAATAATCTTGATTTCTCTAAGGATGTGCTTCATCTTGCAGATGAGGGATTCGAGCAGATATCTGTTGAGCCTGTAGTAGCTCAGCCTACAGATGATTATGCGATAAGAGAAGAGGATATTCCTTATCTTCTTGAACAGTATGATGAGCTTGCTAAAGAGCTTGTTAAGCGTAAGAAAGAGGGAAGAGGCTTTAATTTCTTCCACTTTATGATTGATCTTAACGGTGGACCATGTGTTGCCAAGAGACTTTCTGGCTGTGGTTCAGGATGTGAATACCTGGCAGTTACTCCTTGGGGAGACTTCTATCCATGCCATCAGTTCGTTGGTAATGAGGATTTCCTTATGGGTAATGTTGATGAAGGAATTAAACGTACTGATATAAGAGATATGTTTAAGAACAGTAATGTTTATTCAAAGGAGAAGTGTAAGAACTGCTTTGCTAAATTTTACTGCAGCGGTGGATGTGCCGCAAACTCATACAATTTTCATGGCAATATCAACGATGCTTATGATGTCGGTTGTGAATTGCAGAGAAAGAGAATTGAATGTGCAATTATGATTAAGGCTGCTATGGCCGAAGAATAAGGAAGGAGTAACTAATTATGAAGTACGGAAAAGGTAAGAAGATTGCCTATTCGATCATCATAGTCGCACTTGCAGTATTTCTTACAGTAGCGGTTATGTTGGGATTAAAGAATGGTTATGGTAGTGCTAAAGATATTAACCTTGGTCTTGACCTTGCAGGTGGTGTCAGCATTACATACGAGATTCAGGAAAGTGACCCAGGCACACAGGAGATTAACGATACAATATCTAAGCTCGAAAAGCGAGTTGAAGGTAAGAGTACAGAGTCTCAGGTTTATGTTGCAGGTGATAACAGAATTGCAGTTGAGATTCCTGGTGTAACAGATGCCAATGCCATCTTAGAGGAGCTTGGTACACCTGGTTCGCTTGAATTCCTTGACAGCACAGGTTATTCAGCATGGACAAGTGGTTCAGATTACACACCGCTTCTTACAGGTTCAGATGTTAAGTCTGCACAGGCTTACACTAACAATAATTCAACAGATTCAACACCTTATGGCGTTGAACTTACATTTAATGAAGACGGAACAGCCAAGTTCGCACAGGCTACTCAGGATAATCTTGGAAAGCCTATCTACATTGTATATGATGGAGAGGTTGTAAGTGCTCCTACAGTACAGACTGTTATTACAGGTGGTACAGCTACAATTACAGGTATGGAGTCATATGAGGCTGCTGATAATCTTGCAGTATTCATCAGAGTTGGTTCTATTCCTCTTACACTTAAGGAAGTCAGCTCTAATATCGTAGGTGCGCAGCTTGGTTACAATGCAATCCAGACAAGCCTTATCGCAGCAATCATCGGATTTGTCCTTATCTGCATCTTTATGATTGCAGCATACAGAATACCTGGTGTTGTTGCAGCTGTTGCATTATGGATATACGCAGTTATGGTTCTCTTCCTTGTAAGTGTATATGATATAACACTTACACTTCCAGGTCTTGCTGGTCTTATCCTTGGTATCGGTATGGCAGTAGATGCTAATGTTATTATCTATACACGTATTCGTGAGGAGATTGGTGCTGGACGTTCAACAGAGAATGCTATCTTAGCTGGTTATGAGAAGGCTACATCAGCTATCGTTGATGGTAACGTTACAACATTTATTGCAGCAATAGTTCTTTATATATTCGGTACAGGTCCAATCAAGGGATTTGCTATGACTCTTGGTCTTGGTATTATTGTTTCAATGTTTACAGCTCTTGTTATCACAAGAGTAGTTATGAAGCTGTTCTATAACTTTGGTTTAACAGACCCTAAGTGGTATGGAAGAACAATTCATAAGAAGAAGTTTAATTTCCTTGGAATCCGTAAATGGTGCTTTATCGGTTCAGCTATTGTAATCATTGCTGGTTTTGTAGCAATGGGCGTATTCAGTTCAATGGGCAAATATACACTCAATTATGGTCTTGACTTTGTTGGTGGTACAACAAGTACATATACATTCCAGCAGGAGTATTCACAGGACGAGATTGAGAATGGCATTATTCCTATTATCAAGAGTGCGGCCGGTGTGACAGAGGTTCAGCAGCAGAAGGTTAAGGACAGCACTAAGGTTACATTTAAGACATCAGCTCTTTCACTTGAGCAGAGAGAAGCTGCTGAGACTGCTGTTAAGGCTAAGTATCCAGTTGAGGAGAACTCAATCGTTGAGACTAATACAATTGGCAGCTCAGTAAGTGCTACAACTAAGAGAAGTGCATTTATATCAGTAGCTATTGCTACAATATGTATGCTTATATATATCTTCATCAGATTCCGTGATGTTAAGTTTGCATTTGCAGCCGTTGTTGCACTTCTTCATGATGTGTTAGTTGTGCTTGCATTCTATGCAATCGCAAGAGTTTCTGTTGGAACAACATTTATTGCATGTATGCTTACACTTGTTGGTTATTCTATCAATGCGACAATCGTTATATTCGATAGAATCAGAGAGCTTCTCAAGAATGCTAACAAGAAGACTAATATTACAGACCTTGTAAATGATGCGATTGGTTCTACATTTACAAGAACAATCAATACTTCACTTACAACATTCGTAATGCTCTTCTGTCTGTTCATACTTGGTGTATCTTCAGTCAGAGAGTTTGCACTTCCACTTATGGTTGGTGTTGTAGTTGGTGCTTATTCTTCAGTATTTATCACAAGTGCTTTATGGTACATCTTTGGTGGTAAGAAGAGAGGCGTTGTTACAGAAGCTAAGAAGGAAGCTAAGGCTGCTGTCGGAAGCGATGGAGCACAGGTTTAATTCCAGCTTGTTATAATTAAAAATTAATCAAAAGCCCCCAAAATTATCTTGGATTTTGGGGGCTTTGTTTGGCAGGAGATAAATTTTATGAGTAAATGGATGGTATATGCCAAAAAAGCGGATTTTAAAGCGATTGGCGAAAGATTCGGTGTTGACCAGGTTATAGCAAGGATTGCCCGCAATCGTGGCAATGAGACGGCGGCGGATTTTGAGAGCTATTTTGACCGCTCAACAGAGTCGCTACATAATCCGGCGTTACTTAAGGATGCTGTTAAATCTGTTGATATTATATATAGCAAGATACAGCAGGGAAAGAAAATACGTGTTGTCGGAGATTATGATATTGATGGCGTGTGTTCTACTACAATACTTTTAAAAGGCCTTAAAGCGGTTGGGAGCGATGTTGATTTCAGGGTTCCGGACAGAGTGGCAGATGGATATGGAATTAATATAGCTATCATAGATGAGGCTGTTGAGGCTGGTGTTGACACGATAATCACATGCGATAATGGTATATCAGCATATGAGCAGGTTAAATATGGCAAGGAAAAAGGGCTTACGATAGTGGTAACAGACCATCATGCAATTCCGTTTGAGCTGGCAGATGATGATAAACATTATATTATTCCTCCGGCAGATGCTGTTGTGGATGCCAATCAGGAGGATTGTGCCTATCCATTTAAACTGATGTGTGGCGCAGGTGTTGTGTATCAGCTTATGCGTATGCTGTTCGTTAAATGTGAGAATCCATCATATGTATTTAATACGGATGTGGATAAAGATGAAGAATACAGGGCGTTTGATGCTGGATTATCTGAGGATAAGAAGAGACTGCTACGTGAATTAAAGCAGCTTGCGGCGATTGCAACAGTCGGCGATATAGTTGACCTTAAAGATGAGAACCGTCAGATTGTAAAATTTGGTCTTTCAACTATGAGTACGACAGACAATCCTGGAATCCATGCTCTTGCAGACTGCTGTCAGGTGGATCTGGCATCATTGTCCGCCTATCATATAGGATTTATCTTAGGACCATGCCTTAATGCAATTGGAAGGTTAGATACGGCTAATAAGGCGGTTGAACTTCTTAATACGGACAGCAGACAGATTGCTTTGCAGCTTGCCACAGAGCTTAAAGAGACTAATGATGAGAGAAAACAGATAACTGAAAAAGGATTTGAGGAAGCAGTAGAGCTTATTGAAAATGGTGAGCTTATGGATGACAAGGTGCTTGTTGTGTATCTTCCAACCTGCCATGAGAGTATCGCTGGCCTTATCGCATCAAGGATAAAAGACAGATACTACAGACCCACTCTTGTTATAACTGATGCCGCGGATGGGGCTAAAGGTTCCGGCCGTTCAATTGAAGGATATAATATGGCAGAGGAGCTTAACAAATGTAAGAGCCTTCTTACCAAGTTTGGCGGTCATCCGATGGCGGCTGGTTTATCGCTGGAAAAAGATAATATAGTAAAGCTGCGAGAAATGTTAAATGCTAACTTAACATTGACGGATGACGAGCTGATTCCAGTCAAATGGATAGATGTACCGATGCCGCTTGGCTATGTCACATATAATCTGATTAACCAGATAAGCTGTCTTGAGCCATTTGGCAAGGGCAACGAGAAGCCTGTATTTGCTGACAGGGACTTGCTGGTAAGAGATGCAAGAATCATAGGCAAGAACAGAAATGTCTTGAAGATGACACTTGAAGATGGCGAGGGCAGAATCCACGACTGCATCAAGTTTAATTCATGTGAGGACGAGGTGCCTCTTATGGGAACAAGAATCGGGATAATATATTATCCGGATATCAATGAATTTAACGGGCGCAAGTCAATTCAGTTTGTGGTGTCTGAGTGGAAGTAGATGGGATGAGGAGAGGTTTCTGATTTTGTGGTGAACAATTTAAATGCGTGTCTGCTGCGTTGTGGATAATATATAATCATAGGTGCAGATTTTGGGTGTATACATATGATTTCATGGAAAAAATCCAAGATATGGCGGATATAAGCCAAAAACACAAGCCAAAGAACATAAGCTGAGCCACCTCAAGCGTAGTCTCTATTGAAATATCAGAATATCTTGATATTTATATGTCCCGGCAGAGCGTGAACACTCTGCTGGGACATTGCTGTTTTATAAGAAATTCGTCGATTTGTGTATTAATTTCGCCTTTTGTGGATTGATTGAGAATAAATGTGATATAAGAATTATGTTAATTGTGAAGTGGTGTTTATTTCGAAAATATTTACAAGGAGAGTGTTGATGAATAGATTAATTGCACTTGTGCTGTTACTTATGGTTCCGCAATTTGCATTTGCAAGTGAGACAAATGGAATAGAAGATATCTTGGAAACGAAAGAAGAACAGGAAATTTCCAACGGGGGAACTGACAATCCAGAGGATATAAGAATGTGCATTGAGGCTTATCGTAAGAAGAATAGTGGAACGGAAGGCGTTATTATCGATGATTCATTAGACAATATTCATGCCTCTGAAAATATTAAAATATACGCATTTACAACAAAGAAGCCTTCTGACTTTTATAATGAATATAGGTTATCTAGTAATTTAACGGATTTTGTCTCGTCTAACTACAGCATTATACGGGTTTTCAGGGATAACAATAATGATTTGATTGATTCAGTATTTTACATGAAGCCAGAAAATGCTGAACAAAGCGATGCGGATTGGAAGCGTGTAAGCTCTGGAGGAATGATGTTTTCAGATGAAACGATTGAATTTTTAACAGATAAGGGCACGCTGTTAAATGTGTTAGAATCATACAATATAGAGAATCAACAAAATCTCAAAGTGATTACGGGAATAGAAGGGCTGGAAGGAGTTATATATTTCGAGAATAATGGGATTCAGATTGTAATGCCTCTTAGTGATGGTTATAAATATGATTCAGACGTTGTTACATGTAAAAAGCTGACACCTTATGTTGCGGATGAATTTTTTGAGGCAAGAAAGGAGGCAGATTTAGCTAATGAGAGAAAGCTGGAAGAGTGGGACAATCTTCCTATGAATCAGAAGACATATGGCAGTAGCAATGAGATTAATTATATTAATTTAAAGCCTGCAACATTTACGGATAATATTGAAGTGAATAATGAGAACCTGCAAAGCACCCAATATGTAAATACCACCAGCAGATTTATAGGTGTTTTGGTGTTGGGAGCGATATTTGCTGTTGGCGTAATAGCATGTTATACTAATATAATTATAAAAAATAGTATTGTAGTGTTGTTGAGAATCATATGGATGAAATTGAATATCTGGACAGCCTGATTGAAAAAGGACTTGCTGTTCAGTATTTTAATGGAAAATTATATGAGAGTCATAAGGGTGAGAGTAATGAATATGAGACACTGATATATGAAAATCAATCAGAAACTGCTATTATATTTAAAGTGGAGGAGTAGCAATGTATACTATATTATGGGTTATTGGAATTATTATTCTGGCAATAGCAATAATTACACCATTTAATATTATTGGTGGTGTTTTGAGTTTTGTATTGATATTAGCAGGATTTGTTTTGTATAAAAAGAGACAGAAGTGATTGCATGATTTTGTGACAGTCGTGTTATAGTTGATTTTTCAGTATGTATATAAACAGCCCGGACAGATTGATTTTCTGTTCGGGCTGTTTATATACATATTGAGGCATTACTATTGATAATATCAGAATATTTGTATTTGATAAATATATTTTTGCTTAAAATTCGTCGATTTGAGCCTCATTTTCGCCTTTTGAATAATTTTGTATGAAAAGTGTGATATAAGGATAGAGATAAGTGATTATCTTATTTATTACATTTCAGAAGGAGGGTTTTATAATGAAAGAACAAAAGAGCAAAGCAACGGAGGTTAAAGAAAGGGTAGCATATTCAATAGCTAAGCATTATGCTAATGTGTCTTGTCCACTTTTTACATATCAGACAAAGATGCCTGATAGCGTTAAAAAGATGAGAAAGTTTTAGTTGGATTTAAGCATTATGTTGTAATTTATTGAGTGTAATCAAGAATAATTAATTATGGAGACCAGCTATGAAAAGTCAACCATAAATTAGCAAAAAATTTCTTTTTC
>URGC01000046.1 GCA_900547255.1 uncultured Eubacterium sp.
ATCTATCGGTGTCACAAGATTGACATCACCCTCAAGAGGCGATAACCCAACTCTCTCAACAAGATACTGGCAGGACTCAACATTACCTGACATAGCAGCATAATGAAGCATGCTTCTATGCTGGTCATCATGAATATTCATATTAGCCCTTGAATACTCAACTATGTATCTTATTATCTTAAGATTGCCTGTCTTAGCTGCAAGCAGCGCCATTGACACTCCATCCTTATCTTTGCTATCTATAAGTGATGGTTCATCTTCAAGAATTCTCTTTATCTCCTGTAACTTTTCAAGATATATAGCATCTTCTAATGTACCCATATAACCCCCTTCGGCAGTTAGTTACAATCCGGCTTAAATGCATCTGCACTTTTGTACATCTGTACTTTTGTACATCTGTACTATTGTACATTTCATACCATGTACTATGCCCGACTGCTTGTCTATTATACCATTAAATTGTACTGGCAATCTACATATTTTGCCCGTTTTTCCTGCTAAGGCACAGAAATTATTCCTGATATAATCAGGCACAACTCAAAAAGGAGCCGGTAAAACCGGCTCCTAAGATATTACATAAGTTTTAATTACTCCTTAACGGCACCTACGTTAACGCCCTGTACGAAGTACTTCTGGCAGAATGGGTAAATAACTGCGAATGGTAATACCGCAACAATAACCGTAGCAGAAGCAATTGTGTTAGGGTCAACCGCATCATCATTAGGGATATCAGACTCCATAACCATGCTTCGCAGCTTGATCTGGAAGTTGAATAACTTGTTATCTGTAATGTAGATCTTGAAGTTTGTATAATCATTCCAGAATGAAACGGCAAACATAAGACCGATTGATGCAAGGGCTGCCTTTGAAAGTGGAAGAACGATTGTGAAGAATATTCTCATAGGAGAACAACCATCGATCTCCGCCGCCTCGAACAGCGATTCTGGTATACCTTCGAAGAAGTTTCGCATCAATACCAGATTATATACGTTAATAGCCATTGGGAGAATAACTGCCCAAAGTGTATTAAGTAAGTGTAATTCCTTCATAACGAGGTACTTAGGAATCATACCACCATCGAAAATCATAGTGAAAAGAAGCATGTAAGCAAGGAAGTTTCTTCCTGGCATCTCCCACTGAATCAATACATAACCACCGAGTGTTACAAGTAACAAACCAAGGAATGTACCAATAACTGTTGTAATACATGAAATAACGAATGGTCTGTAGATTGACTGTCTTGTTATAACGGCATTATAACCACCCCATGTGAACTCGTTTGCTATCCACTTAAAACCGTATGATGACTGAGCATCAAAGGAGTCAATGATAACCTTCCACATTGGGAGTAAGATGAATAACGAAATTAAAATGAATATAAGTCCGTTAACAAGAGGGAAGATTTTGAATTTTTTCTTTTTCTTATTTAAAACTATCTGATTATCACTCATTATCTAACCCTCCTTATACGATACCACGTCCACGAACCTTCTTACTTGCCCAGTTACAGCCAAGTACAAGGATCATACCGACGAATGACTTAAACAAACCAACTGCTGTTGAATAACCATAGTCTGAGTTACCAGAACCGAATGTCTTATCATAGATATATGTCTGTAAAACATCGGCAACAGCAACTACGGCATCGTTCTTTGTAACGAATACTGATTCGAAAAGGTTCATAACCTTAGCAAGGTTAAGAATGAATACAGTAATAATAGTGTTAGCCAAAGCTGGAAGTGTGATATGTAATAATCTGTTCCAACGGTTAGCACCATCAATCTGTGCAGCCTCATAGAGGTCTGGACTAATACCTGATAAAGTAGCAAGGAAAAGGATAGTTCCCCAACCTGTATCTTTCCAGATATTCATAATATAGAACATACTTCTCCAATATCTTGTATCACCAAGGAAATATATTGGTTCAGATATGATATTTGCATTAATTAAAATGCTGTTAACAACACCTGTTGCGTTAGGATCAAGGATCATCTTGAATACAGATGCAACAACAACCCATGACATGAAGTGAGGGAGGTATACAATTGTCTGTACTGTCTTCTTGAAGCCTAAGTTAACGATCTCATTAAGAAGAAGTGAGATGATAACAGCCATACCAGTGTTAAGAACTAACTTAGTTAATGAAAGAATAAGTGTATTTCTGAATGATCTCCAGAAATAGATATCGTTAGTGAACATTCTGTTAAAGTGATAAAGACCTACATAATATGGAGCCTTAATTACATACTTAGTGAATGCGAAACGACATCCGAGCATTGGCCAGTAGAAGAATAATATAACCATTATAAATACTGGTAAATACATAAGGTAGAATCCTCTGTAATAGAAGATCTTTGTCCATACACTCTGATTAATAGAGTTAGAAAGGAATCTCTTGTCAACGCCAAGATCCTTCTTGAAGTACTTTACAATATCAAAGAAACATCCTGCTATTGCAACGATAACACCGATGATAATAACAAACATACCGCAACCAATTGCGTACTTACTATCACCATTACCATTAGATAACAGATCTGTTAATGAATAAATATTGTACTTATTTCTTCCTGTATAACCTCTGAAGTTAACAGCGAAGAATGAAACTAAATAAAGAACAAAGCTTAAAGCTGTTGTTATAATCGAAATTTTTTCTCTCTTTGCAACTACTAACAGAATTGAAGCAACGAGAAGGAGCAGATATATGTACCATAAAGCAGCTATATCAATATTCATGAAGCTGTAGGCATCAAAAACTAATTCCTTATCAGTATTCTGAACGAATGGCAACATACTTCCGATCATCGCAATAACAATACCAATTATTGCAACAAGCTTAATGTTAGCAGTAGCTCGTTCATCTGCTAAAGCGCCACATCTTGGGCAAACCTTAGCGTGCTTAGGTAATTCTGCATTACAAGACTTACATTGCATCTTCATACCCTCTTTCTTATATTTTTCTTAAAGCCTACATCATCATATAGATTCATAAGCTAAAATCAAATCCGCACCAGATGCCCACAATGTGGGCATCCCGATGTGGATTTTAGTAAGATTGGTTATATAAACCTATAAAAATTACTTGTTAAGTGAAGCAAGGATCTGGTCTACATATGTCTTAACCTGCTGGTTGTAGTAATCCATACCCTGATCTATTGTCCAGTCACCAAGAGCAACCTTAGCAACAACCTCATTTCTTGCCTTGTTAACATCGTTGAGGTAATCACTTGTAGCATCTGTCATAGGAACTGCCTTAACCTGCTCACAGTTGTTAGCGAACCACTCACCATTCTTCTGAGCGATTTCTGCAACTGTAGGAGCTGGAATACCATCCTTAAGCTTGCCTAAAGCAAGAATTGGATCAATGTGGTTCTTGTTAATAAGAGTATTTGGCTTCTCTGGAGATGGAAGGAAGTGGAACTGACCTTCTGTGTAATCTGTTCCCTTGTCTTCTTTACCCTTTACTGTAACTGTCTCAGCCTTTGTATCCCAGTGTGTTCCCTTAGCGCCGGCTTCCCAAGCTATCTGAACATCACCACCATCGAGCATTGTGTCGATGAAATACTTGAAGATACCTTCTGGGTTCTGAGCCTTCTCTGTGATACACCAAGCTGGTGCTAATCTCTCAACATACTTACCAAGTTCCTTGATAGGGTTGATAGCTATCAACTCAGCATCAAGTCCCTTGCTCTTAAGGTTCTTTGTTAATGACTCAGCCCATGTACCAGCCCAGTATGTGAATACACCAGCCTCTGTAGAAGCATCTGTTGAATAGAACTTGTTACGAGCATCGGCTGTTGTCTGACCATTAGAAGCCTTATCAATAACGCCATCAGCAACGGCTGTCTGAATTCTCTTAAGAGCATCCTTCATAGCCTGCTCTGAGAAACCATCAACATACTTGCCTGATGTGTTCTGATAGAATGAATACTGAGCCTTCTGGAAGAATTCTGGAAGGTAGTTTGTATAAGGAGCTTCATTAGATACGAAACCTGGAGCTGAAATTACATAGTGACCAGCTGAAGCAGCCATCTGCTTTAAGTAGCCATAGTATGTATTGAAGTCCATAGTAACATTCTCAACCTTAGATACATCAATACCAGCCTTTGTTAACCAAGCTTTCTTGATGTATGTACAGCAACCATTACCACGATATGGTGAGAATCCGTACATAGCTTTCTTTCCGTCATCGCCAACTACCTGAAGAGATGAAAGAACGTTGTCTGCTGTAGCGATAAGTCTGCCTGAATTCTTTGTCTCTGAATTGTTCCAAGCGTCTGTCATATTCCAAAGCATTCCGTTAGCTGCATATAATGCATAGTAATCAGATGAAAGAAGAACTACGTCTGCCTCTGAACCTGATGTGAATGCACTCTTAACTGCATCATAGTAGCTTGAGTGAGGTGGACGAACCCAGTTGATTGTTCCTTCTGCAAGACCAGTAACCTGTTCAAGGTACTTGTAGAATGCCTTAGCACCATTCTCCTCTGATAATACTGTGTTATCAACCATTACTGAGAATGAAGTTGGCTTAGTAACTTCCTTTTTAGAATTGTTTGCGCTTCCTCCGTTAGAAGCTGCTCCGTTGTTGCCACATGCAACAAGACCCATTACAGATGTAAGTGTAAGACCTACTGCTGTAAGTTTCTTAACTGTTTTTTTCATAAACCTATAAACCCTCCTTATCGGTTTCCGGGGGCTACGACCCCTGTTCATATTTAAGACAAACGTATAATACCATTTTTGTGCTATTTTAACAAGACTATTTTGAACAATTCTTGTATTTTTTTTGTTCATTTTGTGAAAATGCTGTATTCATGCGGTTTGCGAGCACCGTAAATTTTAACATTTTTCGACACATTTATTAAAAAATATACTTTATCAATGATTTTTCGACTGATTATATTCAGTTTTTTATGTAAATTTTGCACTATGCTAATGATTTTTTATGTCATTTTTTATATCATTTTTACTATAACACTACAGTTTTTTTAGTTTTTTATACTTCTTTTGTGATAATTTACCATTATAAATCCATGTTTCTTCTTTATAAAATAACTGCCGAATTATCGCTTTTGTAAAATTGCACATTCTGCTCTTTATTAAGCTGTATTTTGCCAGCAAATTCGTCCTTCAAAGTCTTCTCAAGCCTGCCTTCAAGCTGGTTGTCTGCGACAATCTTAAATACCACATTTTCTTCATAGAGCGTATCGAGCACCGGTATATCCATTGATGCAAATATGTATTGCAATTTGCCGATGCTGTTATAATCAGTCTGGATACTGCACACAATTCCGGCAGTGACATCTGTGAGCTGTGCATTTTCAAGAGCCAGCCTGGCTGCACTGCTGTATGCCTTAACAAGTCCGCCTGTTCCAAGCAGTGTTCCTCCAAAATATCTTGTCACTACAACAAGGCAGTTCGTTACGTCACTTCCTGCAAGCACGTCCATCATAGGCTTTCCTGCCGTTCCAGAAGGTTCACCATCATCGCTGAATCTTCTCTCCATCCCGTCATCGCCGCATATATATGCGTAACAGTTATGTCTGGCATCATAATATTTCTTCTTAATAAGATTAACTTTATCTATCGCATCCTCCGGCGATGCAACATTAAGCACAATGCCTATAAAACGCGATTTCTTCTCCACAATCTCAGCATTGCCTGTCTTTAACACTCTTTTCATACTATTAATCTACATTCCTTCCTATAGATTTTTCTATTAACCATTAAAAATGTCAGTCATTGCCGCTTCTATTATGCTGAAAATTATATAATTTGTCAAAGAGATGTCTTTGTGATATAATTTCATGGCATAAGTGCCATCTGATGGCATATTTAATCAAAGACTTATGAAAGGCATGGTTACTTAATATGAATTATGGCAAAAAAGGCATAATACAAAAGAAAAAAGTACTCACATCCTCGTCAACCAAGCTTGGCACCAAGTTCGGCGTAGCAGGAATCAAACTTTTATTCATAGCTGTTATAACCATTATAGTCGCCGGCTCATGTCTGGCGCTTGGAGCAGCTCAGGGTATTATAGCCAGTGCCCCTGATGTATCAACAATAGATGTATCACCAGAAGGGTACGCAACAAGAATATACGATGCTGGCGGCAATGAAACCCAGGCTCTTTCAACAACGGGTTCCAACCGTATATCAGTTGATATCGAGAATGTACCTCTCAATCTCCAGCACGCATTCATAGCAATCGAGGACGAGAGATTCTATGAACATAATGGTATCGATATCAAAGGTATTGTACGTGCAGCTTCTCTTATCTTTACTAACGGAGAGATGTCACAGGGTGCCAGTACAATAACACAGCAGCTTCTCAAGAATAATGTATTCAAAGCTTACAACGAGACTAAGATTGAGAAAATCAAGCGAAAGGTTCAGGAACAGTATCTGGCAGTCAAGCTTGAAACTGTCATGGACAAACAGACTATATTAGAGAATTACCTTAATACTATCAATCTTGGTAATGGATACTATGGTGTACAGTCTGCTTCCAAAGGATATTTTGGCAAAGATGTATCAGACCTTACAATAAGCGAATGTGCAGTTATAGCATCTATAACACAGAGTCCAAGCAAACTTAATCCTGCAAAGTCTCCTGAGAAGAATCAGGAAAGACAGAGACGTGTATTAAAGAACATGTATGAGCAGGGATATATAACTAAGGCTGATTATGATGAGGCTCTTGCTGATGATGTATATGCAAGAATCCAGAGTAATGACGTTGAGGTAGCAGGTGCATCAACATATTCTTATTTCGTTGATACTGTTATCGAGAAGGTTGTTGCAGACCTTCAGGAACAGAAGGGTTACACAGAAAGCCAGGCATCCAACCTTATCTATAAAGGTGGTTTATCTATCTACACAACACAGGATATGGACATGCAGGCTATCGCTGATGATGTAATCAATGACCCTGATTATTATCCAGCCAACACAGAATATTCAATCAGCTACAATGTTTCAATCAAAGGCACAGATGGTACAATATCAAGTTATTCGCACTACAGCCTTTTAGATTACTTTACCAACACATTAGGCAATTCATCTTTCACACTGACATTCAGCAGTCAGGAAAAGGCACAGTCATATGTTGACCAGTATCGTGAATACTTATTATCAGGCGGTGGTTCAGTGGTATCTGAGAATCTTACATTTACACTACAGCCTCAGATGTCATTCACACTGATAGAACAGTCAACTGGCTACGTCAAAGTTATTGTCGGTGGACGTGGTGAGAAATCCGGTAACAGAACTCTTAACAGAGCTACAAGCTCAACAAGACAGCCAGGTTCTTCTATCAAACCACTTGTTGCATACGGCCCCGCTATTGATATCGGTGCTATATCACTTGCAACACCTATTGATGATGCCCCTTACTACTATTCAGGAGAAGATGCAAGACTTGTCAAGAACTATACAGAAGGCCAGTACCGGGGACTTATGTCTGTACGTACAGCACTCAAGTTCTCGCAGAACGTACCAGCCGTCAAGGTTCTTACACAGATTACACCTCAGGTCGGATTCAACTATCTGACTAAGTTAGGTATATCATCACTTGTATCGCCTAAGAACGCTATCAACGGCAACCATGACGTTGTACAGTCACTTGCACTCGGTGGTATGACACTCGGTGTATACAATATAGATATGACATCTGCTTACTCAGCAATTGCCAACGGCGGTGTCAGAGTTACTCCTGTATATTACACTAAGGTTACAGACAGGGAAGGCAATGTTATCCTTGATAACTCAACACCAGAAAAAACCACAGTATTCAAGAAGACTTCTGCATGGCTTCTTACAAGCGGACTTGAATCTGTTGTCAACGACACAGGCGGAACTGGTGGTGCAGCTAAAATGAGCAGTCAGCCAGTTGCTGGTAAGACTGGTACAACACAGTTTGACTCAGATAAATGGTTCTGTGGTTTCACACCATATTACACTGCTTCTATCTGGCTTGGTTATGATGATAACTCTAAGGCTCTTCCGGGTTCTATCAACCACACTAAGATGTGGAAAGATATCATGGAACGTATCCATGCCGGAATGCCGACAGGAACATTTGAAAAACCTGACGGAATTGAGGAAGCTGAAGTCTGCTCGCAGTCAGGCAAGCTTGCTGTTCCGGGGCTGTGTGATCAGGATCCAAGAGGAAGCCAGCTTATAACTGATTACTTTGCGACAGACCAGATACCTACAGAGACCTGTGATATCCATATCAAGGTTACAATATGTAATGATACTGGTAAGATTGCAAGAAGCGGATGTACTAATACAACCACTAAGATTATGATTAAGAAATCTGCTATCAATACACCAACTGATGCAGAGGGTGAAGCCGAATACACTACATGGGATCAGGCTTATTCAATAACACAGGACGAGCTTAATTCACCATGTGACAAACATTCGGGAACATCAACATATACTGGAAGTACAGGAACAGGCAGTTCAAAAACTAACGGCACTACAGGCACAACAACAAACCCAACTAAGGTTAACGGAACAACAAGTGCCACTAAGAGCAATCATAACAATAACAGCTCAACAACAAAAAGCAGTAACAATACAGCTTCACTTCCATCAAACACAACAGCAACGACTAAGAGTAATAACACACAGTCGACAACTAAATCGTCAAGATAATATAAAAATAAAGGCTTGCGCATCAACATTGCGCAGGCCTTTATTTTTATATATTACCTGTTATTTTTTCTTCATCTTCGGTTTGAATATCCACGAACCGATATATCCAAATATCATTGCAGCCGATATGCCGACTGCCCCCGCTGTAAGTCCACCTTTAAACAATCCAAGCAGGCCATACTGGTCTATGGCTGATTTGATACCTTTCCACAACGTATGTCCAAAGCCAAGCAGCGGCACTGTCGCACCTGTACCTGCAAAGTTGGCGAATGGCTCATACAGCCCCGCAAACCCTAATATTGCACCTGTACATACAAGAAGAACCATTATTCTTCCCGGCATCATCTTTGTCTTCTCCATAAGTATCTGGACAGCAACACAGATTAAGCCACCGACAACAAAAGCAATTATATATTCCATATCACATTCCCCTTTCAATAACAACGCCATGTGCTATTCCAGGAACACTCTGTCCCTCATTATAGCTGACTGTTGAAAGCAGTGCTCCTGTCGGTATAAGAAGCACTCTATTCCATCTTCCCTCAACCAGATTATTATAGATATACGAACAGAACACCGATGCTGAACAGCCACAGCCGCTTCCACCAGCCTTGGTATCCTGTGTCTGTGAATCAAACATAAGCACACCACAGTCTGTATGATTGCCAGATATATCCATGCCCTTCTCAATAAGCATATCTATGAGAATTTTACTTCCTATACTTCCAAGGTCACCTGTAATTATCTTATCGTAATATGACGGCTCAATCCCGAAATCTTTTATATTATTATATATCAGGTCTGCTGCCGCCGGAGCCATGGCGGCCCCCATATTCATTGAATCCTTGACACCATAGTCAACAATCTTACCTGTTGTGAATCCTTTTACAACAACCCTGCCCGTATTTCCATCTGCTATATCAGACAGGATAACCGCTCCACACCCTGTAACTGTCCAGCTTGAAGCCGCCGGACGCTGATTACCATATTCAAGCGGGAATCTGAACTGCTTCTCAGCACTTGCAAAGTGGCTTGACGCTAATGCCACAACCTTTTTTGCACCTCCAGCGGCAACCATTAACGAGCCAAGTGATACTGCTTCGCCAAATGTCGAGCATGCGCCATATAAACCGAACATCGGTATCTCATATTTTTTCAATCCAAATGATGTCGCGATAAGCTGCCCCAATAGGTCTCCAGCAAACATATACTGCACATCATCATATTTAAGTCCTGATTTAATAAATAATTTATCTATAGTCATCTCCTGAAGCCTGCTCTCCGCCTTGTCCCAGTTATCCTCTCCAAACATCGGATCTGGGACAATCACGTCAAATCCTTCACCCAGCGGCCCCTCACTTTCCTTCTGTCCGACAACCGAAGCTGTATATTCTATATACACCGGCTTTTCCAGCCTGATACTAGCTTTTCCTATATGCATACCCATCCTCCTTAATCTTCTAAAGCAAAGCAATCTGGATATAATACAATATTCCCAGAGCAAAGCTTATCATCACGCCATACAGTATAACCGGACCTGCTATTGTAAATATCTTACATCCTATGCCAAACACTTCGCCCTCTGCCCTGTACTCTATAGCCGGCGCCGCAACTGAGTTAGCAAAGCCTGTTATCGGCACAAGGCTTCCTGCGCCTCCCCACGCTGTAATCTGCGGGTATATATTAAGTCCTGTGAGAATAACACTGATTCCTACAAGAGTTATCGTCCCCCACATAGATGCATCATCCTTAGTCATTCCTGTCATCATATATAGATTGATAATCAACTGACCCAGAGCACATATAGCCCCTCCTGATATAAATGCTTTGCAGCAATTGGCAAGGCAGTTATTCTTAGGCGTTACATTCTCAACATATTTGTTATAGTTCTCATTTCGCTCAGCTTCATTTACTTTCTTACTTGTATTATCCATACTGACCGCACCTCCTTACCTGAATTAAATGTATTGTTTTAGATGTCTTTACCGGTACAGAATTGTGTAATATACAATGTGTCCAACCGCCTTTCCCAGAGCTATGCAGGTGACAACCAGCCCAAGCCCGGATGCCATATTTACACGCTTGACAAGTATAGGAATCGCCTTGACATTCTCCGCAAGGCTTACCACGAACAGACCTATAAACATACCGGAAAACAATCCATAAAATGCTATTATCACTGCCCCTGCCATCTTAGGAACACTAAACACGCCATCATAGAGGGACAGAAATGTTCCAATTATCACACCTGCCACAATAGTATCCTCATATAGCAGGATATGTCCTCTTGTGCGTGTCACAGAGGCCGCCCTGTTAATCATTCCTATGCTGTTGATTACCGCAAAGTATCCAGCCGAGGTCACTATACCGCCGCAGTAGCCAAATGTTGCGGCAGCTATTATTCTAATCCATAAAAGCATCATTTCTTACTTGTCCCTGACAGCTTGGCTATCAGCGAATCCTCCTCATCCTTCTCATATTTGTCCATCTCAACCTGTATAGGTGTCGGTGTATCGCTGATTCTAAGCTTTCCAAAATGGTTATAGAATACGATTATTCCAAGAGCCAGACCCACACCGTAGGCAATCTCTATGATATTCATCTCGCTGTAATCTGCTATATCAAGCAGGTCATATATTTTTTCAAAGATCTCGATTGCGCCGACATCATTGTTATATGCCATAATCACATACATACTTCCGATGAAAGAGAATACACACATAAATGCTATCATAATCCATTGAATCACAGGTTTTTGATTATTAATCTCGTAATCTACAAGCACCTGATTCTCTCCGATAGGATTAATATCAACATCTGGCATGTCATTCTCAATCAATTCAATAAGCTCTGTCAATGCCACCAATATCCTCACATGATTTTTTTCATAGACATCAAGCGTACATACCTGCATATGTTCAATTTTATTCTGTATCTGCTTGTCCTGGCAGCTAACTGTACACACGTCAGAAATCTTTACATTAATCTTTTCATCCTCTTTTGTTCCCAAAAGCTTTACCGCCTTCTCTAATATGAGATACACTTTTTTATTCACAATAAGCCTGCCTCCGTATACATATCACATAGTTCCCTATTATGATACCCATATGAGGCAGGCTTATTCTCTGTATTGCCATATTTATCTATTATTGTTATCCTCCGTGTTTGCGCATCTTTAAAAGTATCTTCTTTTCCAGTCTCGACACCTGCACCTGGGATATGCCAAGTATACGTGCAACCTCAGCCTGTGTCTTTTCCTGATAATATCTCATATAGATAATCCGCCGCTCATCGCCGTCAAGATGCGATAAAAGCTCCTCAAGCGTTATGTTATCGGTAAGCTTTCTTATCTCATTATTCTCATCAAGAATCCTGTCCATAAGCAGTATCTCACTGCCATCGCCCTGATATACCGTCTTTTGAAGTGATTCCACATCTGCACTTGCATCCATTGCAACTGCTATATCTTCAATCGGCATATCAAGTGCCTCTGCAATCTCGCTTATCGCTGGTTCCCGCTTTAATTCTTTCTCTAAACGTTCCTTCGCAATATATGTCTTATAGGCAGTCTCCTTGATACTGCGGCTTACCTTTATCATTCCATCGTCTCTTAAAAATCTTTTTATTTCGCCCGTAATCATAGGGACGGCATACGTTGAGAACATAACGCCAAAGCTTGTATCAAACTTATCAACCGCCTTGATAAGTCCTATGCTTCCTATCTGGAACAAATCTTCCCTGTCAACACCTCTTCCCTCAAATCTCTTGACAATGCTTCCTATAAGTCCCATATTGTCAAGAATCAGTTTATCCCTCGCTTCTTTATCTTTCCTGTGTGCCCTTTCAATCAAATCCTTGGTAGAATCGCTAAGTCCACACATTTCTTTCATTATTCGCCTGCTGCTTCTCCAATTTTCTTTCTCATTGTCACTGTCGTTCCCCTGTTTTTCACAGAATCAACCACAAGTTCATCCATAAATGCCTCCATGAATGAGAATCCCATTCCCGAACGTTCAAGCTCCGGTTTGGACGTATACAGCGGTTCCATTGCTTTCGGTATATCATCTATTCCCACTCCGTTATCTTTGATAATGACTTCCACTACTGAACCAGTTATGTTGACATTTATGTATATTTTTCCGTATCTGCCTTCATATCCATGAACTATGCAGTTCGTCACAGCCTCTGATACAGCAGTCTTAATATCTGTTATCTCCTCAAGTGTCGGGTCAAGCCTTGTACAGAATGCCGCCACAGCAACTCTTGCATACCCTTCATTCTCTGATTTGGATTCTATAATAAGCTCTAATGTATCCTTTACATGTCTATTCTTGTCATTCACACTCATCTATTCAACTCTCCTTACAGCATCATTAATATCATCACATTTAGTTATTATCTTATGAAGCCCTGATATCAGAAGTATTCTGTCTATCGACTCATTAACGCCTGCAACATATATCTTTCCGACATCTCGTATTTTTTTATATCTTCCAAGTATGAGTCCTATTCCTGCGCTGTCCATAAACCGTATTCTGCTAAAATCAAATACAATATTGCACACACCGCGCTTGTCAATAATCTCATCAACAACGCCGCGCATTTCCTCTGCAAGATGATGGTCAAGCTCCGCATTGAGGCTTATAACCATAACTTTGCCTGTAACCATATAGATGTAATCTGCCTTCCTTATCTCCTCTTTTGATAATGCATTCTCTCCATTCATATAGTTTCCTCATTCCTTTCGTTACTACCTTATGGTTTTGGTAAACACTAATCCAGATAATCTGACAAAGCATTTACACGCAAGAACCCTGACAGGAACATATAATTCCTGTCAGGGTTCATCTAAGAGTACTTTATTATATTAAATAGAGTATATCAAATTCTGTTATTAATTGGTATTTACATATGTTGTGGCTTCTGCAACATATCTGCTTGTCTTGAATCCGTCAATTATCATATTATAGTACTTCTTGGCATTATCAGTCTCGCCAAGCTCTACATATGATTTGGCTGCATAGTATATCGCATCTACCTTTGTCTTATCGCACTGATATGACTTAACCATATAATCCGAAGCTCTTGAGTAATCTCTTCGGTTATAATATGTTAATCCCTGATTATAGAGGTCTGTTGATGCATTGAGCATTGTTGCACCTGCAATTGTATTATACAATGTCTTGGCACCATCTGATGGAAGTGCGCTGACATCAACATTTATAAGGTCAACTGCGGCATCTGTCATCTTGCCAGCTATATAATTGTTAGCAGATGAAACTACTGATAACAAAAGCTTATTGCTTCCGTCAGTTCCACTAACCTGTTCAAGGCGTGCTTCGAGATTCTCTTTCTCAGTCTTGACCTGTTCAAGCTGTGTCTCTAATGAATTCAGCTCAACATTGCCTGATGATAACTGTTCACTGTACTGCTGCAATGTATTATTATACTCTGCCCTCATTCCTGTAAATCTTGATGGCATAATAAGGAACCATATGATTGCGGCTCCTATAACTACACCTACAAGAATGTTAATAACTGTAATAGCGCCATTACTTGGCTCTTTATATGATGAACCCGGCACAATTACATCGTTACCGCTTAAAGGTCTTGCCTCAAGCTCTCTGCTCTTCTTAGTGAGAACTCCAAGTGCTGACTCTTTTTTCTTTACATTAAATGCTTCTTCTATCTCAGCCTGATATCTCATGGCTGTTATGTTATCGTGGTCAATCTTTAAAACAGCATTAACCGGCTTTCTCGCCTTCTGATACTCGTTATTCTTAAGGTACATAAGCGCAAGCAGAAGCTGTGCGCTGACAAGCTGTGGATTCTGAGAAACCACCTTTTTAAGCTGTATTGTAGCCATATCTGTATTGCCCTCTTTGGCATACTTCAAAGAAAGGTTATACTTCTTAATTGTTGATGATATAAGCTCAAATCTTGCCTGATTAGACTGTATCTGTGTGATATAAGCACCAGCGATATTATCAGTCTTTCTGATACTCTTGCTTACAACCCACTGGCTTAACGCCTCAACGACATCTCCCATCTCGCAATACACAAGTCCAAGGAGATTTCTTGCATCTATATTGTTCTTATCAAGTGCCAGACTTATCTTAAGATTCTGAATTGCTCCGGTAAGATTACGAACCTTTGCCATCGAAAGTCCAAGATTGTAATATGCATTAGAGGCACTTCTCGCTCTTGTTACCATTGTTTCCATTATGAATCAATCCTCCACATCCAGACATTAGTTAATTTCTATTGTTAGATGTATTAGCATCCTGCATCATCTTGTTAATCAGGTCTGCTATATCTGGTACATTATTGTTATATATCGCATCTTCTGCATCCTCAACCTCAAGACTAGGCTTAAACTTCTTTATCTCTTCTTCAAAATCTATCATCTTAATCCTCCACACAATCTACAGATATCCCCGACAAGATACAGCGAACCAGAGATAAACAATATCCCCTGCATATCCTGTGCTATGCTCTCTGCATGTCCAAATGCCATATCAAGCTTATCGTAGACATCCACGCCAGATATTCCATTATCAATAAAAGCTTGTTTAATTATATCCGCATCAAGCTGTCTGCTGCCCTCAAGCTGTGTCACAACGACATGGTCAAATGTATGTAAATCACATATAATCCTTGCCATCTCGTTAAAATTCTTATCACTCACCACAGAAAACAGCAATACTCTCTTCTTATCTTTAGCTATATATGGTACAGACTGCACAAGGCTTGTTATACCTTCCGGGTTATGTGCACCATCAACGTACACATCATCACGTATGCGCTCCATTCTTCCATGCCAGCATGCACCAGCAAGCGCAATTCTTGTCTTATCTAAAGATGTATCTATAATTCCCTGGGCATTCAGTGCACCTGTCACCATCAATGCCTCCAGGCAGTTGTCTAATTGATACATTGCCCCAGTGTTGATTCTAAAGCAATCATTATTATAATACCTATTAGATACGGAAAAATCAATATAGTTTCCTTCGTTTTTATAATTAATTATGTCCTGTCTGTATGCAAGTTCCATGCGGCATCCACATTCCTGTGCCCTTTTTTTGATAACCTCATCAGCCTCTCTATTCCTGCCATCAAGATATATCAAGGTTCCGTTATTCTTAATAATGCCAGCCTTCTCCGATGCAATCTTAGCAACCGTATCACCAAGTATAGCGGTATGTTCAAGGCTTATTGTCGTTATCACACTTGCTGCCGGAGTCTTTAACGCATTAGTTGAATCAAGCCTTCCCCCAAGTCCTGTCTCCATAACTGCAAAATCAACTTTATATCTGTCAAACGCAAGCACAGCTATCCCCAAAAGATAGTCAAAATAGGCAAGTTTTCCACCGCCAAGACCGTCATCAACATCTTTTACTCTCTTAAAAAATGTTGTAAAATCCTCTTTACTAATCATCTCACCATTAATTCTTATTCTCTCACGCACATCAACCAGATGCGGTGATGTGAAGAGCCCTGTTGTATAACCATTTTCTTTTAAAATGTCATGTATGTATAAAGATACTGAGCCTTTGCCATTAGTTCCTGCCACATGTATCATTTTAAAATTCTGCTCAGGCTCACCCAGCTTACTTAGCATTGCCTCACTTCTGTCAACGCCATAGCCTTCCATAAACTGTGGAATGCTGTCAAGATAGCTGACCACCTGCATATATTCGTCCTGCATATCGTTATACTCTTTCTATATGATCACATTATTTACCTGCTGATAGATGTAATTGTCTTTCCTTCATGATAAATCTTAACAACAGTATGTTCTGATGCATTGCAGTATATCACACCAGCTTCATTATCAAATGCAGATTTATCGGAAAGTCCCATGAATTCCACAAGCAGTCCCTCTATATTAAGCAGTTCTTCACGCGCAAATGCAAGTACTGCCTGTCCATATACTGAATCATCAAATATTATGCTTGTATAGAACTCATTCCATTTTTTCTTAATTTCCTGCGTCTTCTCCAAAAGTTCCTTGTTAGTTTCCTGATGAAGTCTCTGGCTGTATACTTCCTTCTGCTGGATTATCTTGTCTAATTCCAACCCTTTTGCAAGAAGTTCTGTATATTTTTTCTGTGTGGCTTCAAGCTCTGTCTTGCCAGTATCTATCTGTCTTTTCACAGCATTGACCTGTGCATAATATTTCTTGGTTTCTGGTTCAGGACGGACTCCTGACATGTATACATCCTTATCTTTTTCGAGCTTCTCAAACTCAAGGCGTGCATTATCATAACTCTCCTGCATGCTTGTAAGCTTTTCAAGTATTTTTTCTTTGTCCTGTCCGTTTTTTTCAAACTGCCCACGCAGCTTTTCAATCTCTTTGTCAGCCTCAATCCTGTTCTTTAACATCTTCCTGAACTTATTCTCTTTAGCTATTATGCTGGCAGCTTCTACTGTATTGGCATATGACGGAAGATTATCTCTTGATACCTCTGTCATTCCATAAATCTTCCATATAAACTGGGCATATACTGAGCGGCTTATCTTGTTAAATCCTCTGAGCGAAACTGCCGCTGTATAGGCATATGCAGATATATAATCAAAGCACTCTATTCCCATTATTGATACTGCTATCTCAAGATACTGTGTATGTCTTTCAAGTCTTAGGACTCTTGCAATACCGCGTCCTGAAAATTCCTTAGGAAAAAGTCTCTGGGATAAATCTCTCTTAGCATCCAGTGATATTATATCCAGTCTCTTCTGTAGTCTCTGGTCAAATTCTTCAGCTTCCTCTGGACTCTGCTTTCTTATCATCTCATGAAGAGCCTGTAAAACATCTTTATTATAATATATGCCGATATTATGAATTTTATTAGCAAATGATGCATATCTTGGTATATCATACATTCTGGCTGCCTCTGAGACTATCAGATATGACACTCTCTCCTCTGACAGCACATTCTCTGTTCCAACAGCACTGTTAAATCTTTGCATCAATGTACTTTTAAGAGATTCTTTCAACTCATCCCTTGTCATGCCGGCAAGCTCGTCATACTCTTTTCTTATAACATCTGACATTCTCACCACTTCATAATCGACAGAAGAATTCTGCGATACTGTCTGTATTAGTAATGAAGCCATTCTGGCAAGTGCGCCAACCATCTTATTGCCTGTTTCCTTAGCCATATTGGTAAGATTAATATTTCTGATAAGCGCAAGTTCCATACGGATATCATTAGTTGTCAGTCTATCAATATCATTAAACAGATTAGGCATCGTCATTCTCCCTTCTTTAGTCTATATACGTATTTCATAGTATGATGTTGGGGTCAAAAGGTATTTTGA
>URGC01000047.1 GCA_900547255.1 uncultured Eubacterium sp.
ATAAAAAATGCTACATTAGATTTTAATATTCTATCAGAAAACAATATAGTAATCTACGATATTATGTACAATATTTTATATAATAATGGAACCTTTAAAATAATTGATACTCTGGAATATAGCTATGGGGACAAAGTTAAAGATAACATGCGCGGGTTTAATTTGGAAATAATGTTGTTTCTTGTAGATAACTATTTTGACGATTTCGTAAATAAAAACTCAATTTTAAAAGAAATGTACTTATCTGATTCTGTTTCTTGCATTGAATTTATCGAAGCATTACGGTACGCTTTAAGTAGTTATATAGGTACAAAAATAACTAGACTTAATGAAGCTAAGAAATTAATAAGAAGAAAAGAAAAGCCAATCTATATTAGAAATTAAATTTGTTGCTTATTTTTTTATAATATCTATGATATAATCTATTTAGGAGATGATATTATGAACGTGCCTTTTAAAAGAGGTAATATACTACTTCCTAAAAATGCAGATATGACAAAATGGAGTGTAGTAGCTTGTGACCAATATACAAGTGAACCAGAATATTGGAGTGATGTAGAAAGAATTGTTGGTAATAATCCATCAACATTAAATCTTACATTACCAGAAATATACCTTGAAGAAAACGATGTAGATAAAAGAATTGAAAATATTAATTCTAATATGAAAAAATTACTTGATGAAGATTTCTTTAAAGAATATAAAGACAGTATGATTTATCTAGAAAGAACTGGACAAGATGGCAAAGTACGTGAAGGAGTAATGGGAATTGTAGACCTTGAAGGATATAATTATGAAGTTGGTAGCCAAACTCCGATCAGAGCTACAGAAAAAACAGTAATTGAAAGAATTCCACCTCGTGTAAAGATCAGAGAAAATGCACCTTTAGAATTGCCTCACATAATGATTTTAATTGATGATGATAAAAAAGATATTATTGAAAAAGATGATTCATCTAAAAATGTCGAACAATATTGTTTTGAGGAAAAATATATTGAATATGCAAAAAAATATTCGATTATTGATATAGATTAAAGAAGATTTATAAAATTTTTAGAAATCTGCAAAGCTAGTAAAATCAAGGCTTTGCAGAAGTTATCTGAAAAAATTAGCACTCACCTCTTGACAGTGCTAACAATATGGTTTATAACTTCAATAGATGAGAAAAGAAAGCATGTTTCATCAGATTACTAATTAAGGAGGAAATGATTATGAACATCAACAAATTCACACAAAAGTCAATGGAAGCAGTAAACCAGTGCGAGAAGATTGCCTATGATTATGGCAACCAAGAGATTGATCAGGAACATTTTCTCTATAGTCTTCTTACAATAGAGGACAGCTTAATCGCTAATTTAATAGAGAAGATGGGAATCGATAAAGATCTTTTTATAAAGAATATAGAGACTCTGTTAAGCCAGAAGAATAAAGTGTCTGGCAATGTACAGCTCTATGTGAGCAACGACCTTAACAAGGTGCTTATCAATGCCGAAGACGAGGCAAAGAGAATGGGCGACTCATATGTGTCAGTTGAACATCTGATGCTTGCCATGATTTCAGCACCTAATAAGGGAATCAAGCAGTTGTTTAAGACTTATGGAATTACGAGGGATAAGTTCTTATCAGTGCTTGCTACAGTAAGAGGCAATCAGTCAGTCACAAGCGATAATCCTGAGGCAACTTATGACACACTTAAAAAATATGGTCAGGACCTTGTGGAGAAAGCTAAAGATGGTAAGCTTGATCCGGTTATAGGCCGTGATAATGAAATCAGGAATGTCATAAGGATTCTTAGCCGTAAGACAAAGAATAACCCGGTGCTTATCGGTGAACCTGGTGTAGGTAAGACAGCAGTTGTTGAAGGACTTGCACAGAGAATTGTCCGTGGAGATGTTCCAGAAGGACTTAAGGATAAAGTTATATTTGCACTTGATATGGGTGCTCTTGTGGCAGGTGCCAAGTACAGAGGTGAGTTCGAGGAGAGACTTAAAGCTGTGCTTGATGAGGTTAAGAAGAGCGATGGACAGATAATTCTGTTTATTGATGAGATTCATACAATAGTCGGTGCTGGTAAGACAGAAGGTTCAATGGATGCTGGCAATATGCTTAAGCCAATGCTTGCAAGAGGAGAGCTTCACTGTATCGGTGCGACAACACTTGATGAGCACAGACAGTATATTGAGAAAGACCCTGCACTTGAAAGACGTTTCCAGCCTGTTATGGTTGATGAACCAACAGTCGAGGATACTATATCTATCTTAAGAGGTTTGAAGGACAGATATGAGGTGTTCCACGGTGTTAAGATAACAGATGGTGCGCTGGTAAGTGCGGCAACATTGTCTGACAGATACATTTCAGAGAGATTCCTTCCAGATAAGGCAATCGACCTTGTCGATGAGGCCTGCGCCATGATTAAGACAGAGCTTGACTCAATGCCGGCAGAACTTGATGAGATGCAAAGAAAGATAATGCAGTTAGAGATTGAGGAGGCTGCCCTTAAGAAAGAGACAGACCATCTTAGTCAGGAGCGTCTTGCCGCTCTTCAGAAGGAACTGTCTGAGTTGAGAGAAGATTTCAACCAGCAGAAGGCTAAATGGGACAGTGAGAAGTCAAGCGTTGATCAGGTAAGCAAGTTAAAGGAAGAGCTTGAGAATGTCAATAATGAGATTGCCAAAGCCAAGAGAGACTACAACCTTGAAAAGGCTGCGGAACTCCAGTATGGCAAGCTGCCATCAATCCAGAAGCGTCTGAATGAGGCTGAGGAGAAGGCTAAGAATAAGAACATGGATCTGGTACATGAGAGTGTAACAGAAGAAGAGATTGCCAAGATTATATCAAGGTGGACTGGTATTCCTGTAAGCAAGCTTAGTGAGACAGAACGCCAGAAGACACTTCATCTTGAAGATGAGCTCCATAAGAGAGTTATAGGACAGGACGAAGGTGTCACTAAAGTTACAGAGGCAATTATCAGGTCTAAGGCTGGTATCAAAGACCCAACTAAGCCAATCGGTTCATTCCTGTTCTTAGGACCAACTGGTGTAGGTAAGACAGAGCTTGCCAAAGCGCTGGCACAGAATCTGTTCGATGATGAGAATAACATCGTACGACTTGATATGTCCGAGTACATGGAGAAATATTCAGTATCTCGTCTTATAGGAGCGCCTCCAGGATATGTCGGATATGATGAAGGTGGACAGCTTACAGAAGCAGTAAGAAGAAAACCTTACTCAGTCGTGCTTTTTGATGAGATTGAGAAGGCTCATCCAGATGTATTCAATGTACTTCTTCAGGTTCTTGATGATGGACGTATAACTGATTCACAGGGAAGAACAGTCGACTTTAAGAATACTATAATAATTCTTACAAGTAATATTGGCTCAACATATCTTCTTGAAGGAATTGACGATAACGGCACTATTAAGCAGGAAGCTAAGGATATGGCAATGAATGACCTGCGTGCACATTTCAGACCAGAATTCCTTAACAGACTTGATGAGATAATCATGTTCAAGCCACTTACTAAGGACAATATCAGCAATATCGTTAATCTTCTTATTGCAGATGTCAACAGAAGACTTGCTGATAAGGACTTAAAGGTTGTACTTACAGATGAAGCAAAGAAGTTTGTTGTTGATAATGGATTTGACCCAACTTATGGTGCAAGACCTCTTAAGAGATATGTACAAAAGACTGTAGAGACACTTGCTGCCAAGCTTATACTTGCAGGAGATGTCAATGATAATACAATCACAATTGACGTATCTGGCGACCAGTTAGTTGCAAGGTAAATATAATTTAATAATTATATTAATGGCTGCTGTCATGGCTTTAATAGCTGTGGCAGCAGCTTTTTTGCTTTGTATGTAAAAATGTAAAAAAATATAAGACTTATACAGGTTGGTTTTACCTAAATGTTAGTTTCATAAAGAGATGTACTGTGATATAATATATATAACTATCGGATTATCATAGCAAAGGAGGAAACTTTATGTCAGTTCAGGACTATCTTAGTGCGTTAAAGATTGGAAAAAAGGAATACAACGCGTGCATCAATAAGGGAACATATCCATATCTTCCAGTTCTTGAAAATCTGGTATCAGATGATGATATAGACTCAGAAGTCAGTTTATCAGTTGACCAGATTCCATTAAGCCTTGTGGTTGGAACATGCAATGCGGCAAGAACTAATGCATTTGCAAGCAACTTCATGCCATTGTTAGAGTGGGGAACAGAATTCTCGGCTAAATGGGCGAGTCTTAGTGAAAGTCAGGTTAATGAGGGAATAAGAGACCCTGTCAAGGTATACGAGTACATGAATAAGTTCTATGTACTTGAAGGTAATAAGCGTGTGAGCGTTCTTAAATATTTTAAGGCGGTCACAGTCAATGCCGAGGTTATCCGTAAGATTCCTAAGAAGAGCGATAAGCCGGAGGTGAAGATATACTATGAGTTTATGGATTTCTACAAGTGTACCAAGCTCAATGATATATATTTCTCTCAGGTCGGAAGCTTTCCAGCATTTATGAATCTTGTTGGTATTGAGAAAGACAAGAAGATGGATGAGGATGCAAGAAGAGACCTTGTATCATGCTTTTTAAGCTTTAAGAATGCATATGATTCCAAGGGCGGTTCAAGATTTGATTATCCGACTGGCGATGCATTTTTAAGATTCATACATATATTTGGCTATGATACAGTGAAAGCCATGACACCTGCTGAGATGTCTAAGAATGTTGCTAAGTCATGGGCTGAATTTGAGCTGTTATCAGAGGACTCAGAGATTGACCTTTCTATGAATCCGGGAAGAACTGAGGTTAAGAAGAACATATTAAGTTATCTTCTTCCATGGGCATCAAGTGATTCCAAGAAGCTTAAAGTTGGCTTTGTCTATGAGAACACACCACAGGATTCAGAATGGTGTTATGCACATGAACTTGGAAGACAGTATATAGATGAGACATTCGGAAGCCAGATAGAGACAACGAGTGTTACGAATGTAAGACCAGAGATTGATGATGAGAATGCCATTGAGATGATGATTAATAATGGTGCAGACCTTATATTTGTGACATCACCAGCTATGATAATTGCAAGTGTCAAGATGGCCATAGCACATCCAGAGGTCAAGATTCTTAACTGTTCACTTAATACATCACATAAATATATAAGAACATATTATGCTAGAATGTATGAAGCAAAGTTTCTGACAGGTGTGCTTGCAGGTGCGCTGTCCACACAGGATAAGATTGGCTATGTGGCACAGTATCCGGTATATGGGGCTATAGCTAATATCAATGCATTTGCCATGGGTGCGAAGTTCGTCAATCCAAGGGCAAAGGTTTACCTGCAATGGTCAAGTGTCAAAGGCGTCAATGTAGAAGAAGAATTCAAGAAAGAGAATATCAAGTATATCTCAGATCAGGATATGATTACTCCACAGTGCAGTTCAAGAAGATTTGGATTGTATAATAACGAGGGGGTTGGCAACAGACAGCATATTGCTATGCCGGCATGGCACTGGGGTGTATTCTATGAAAAGCTTATACAGAGCATTTTAAGCGGTTCATGGAAGGATGATGACGACAATGTCAAGGCTCTTAATTACTGGTGGGGAATGTCCGCAGGAGTTGTAGACCTTATTACATCTAATAAGATTCCAGTTGAGACAGGAAGACTTGTGGATGCATTCAGAAAGATGATTATTAATGGCGAATTTGAACCATTTTCAGATGAACTGTACGACCAGGACAGACATCTACGCAATAAGAAGGGCAATACATTATCACCAGAAGAGATTATAACAATGGATTGGCTTATAGATAATGTAGTGGGAACTATTCCTGACATTGATGATCTTGAAGACAGTGTTAAAGCAATAGTTGCTAATCAGGGAGTTTCTCAGGAATAAAGATTTATAAAGGAATATACATGTTATGAAGATACTTATATTGGCAGACGTTGAGTCCAAATATCTGTGGGATTATTTTGAAAAGGAAAAGCTTGAGGGGATAGACCTGATATTGTCATGTGGCGATTTAAAGCCACAGTATCTGTCATTCCTCGCATCATTTTCAAAAGTACCTATTCTTTATGTGCGCGGTAATCATGATGACTGTTACAAGGATAATCCACCAGACGGATGTATATGTATAGAAGATAATATATATAACCATAATGGACTGCGTATAATGGGACTTGGTGGTTCTTTAAGATACAATAAGGGAATTAACCAGTATACCCAGCTTCAGATGAAGAACAGGGTATGCCATATGTGGCTCAAGTTAAAGAAGAACAAAGGATTTGATATACTCCTGACACATGCGCCGGCAACAGGAATTAATGAGGGCGATGACCATGTGCATAAAGGATTTGAGGCATTTGCTGAGCTTATCGACAAATACCATCCTAAATATTTCATTCATGGACATGTTCATAAGAATTATTCTATGAATTTTGTGCGTGAGGACAAGGTTGGAGATACAACCGTAATCAACGGATATGACAGATACATATTAGAAATTTAAAAAAATGTCATAAATATGTTGCATTATCTGGGATAGTATGATAATATCCCATAAGAAAACAAAAGACAAATGTCCGTCCACGAAAGACACATTTGCCAATACATTATATAAAGGGAGAATATATAAGATGAGCGATAAGTTAAGAGTTGGTATCCTTGGTGGTACAGGTATGGTTGGCCAGAGATTTATAACATTACTTGAGAACCACCCATGGTTTGAGGTTGTATTAGTAGCAGCCAGTGGACGTTCAGCAGGCAAGACATATGAGGAGGCTGTTGATGGACGTTGGAAGATGACTACACCAATGCCAGAATTTGTTAAGAAGATGCCTGTTCTTGATATGGATAAGGATTTTGATAAGATAGTTAATGATGTTGATTTCGTATTCTGTGCAGTTAACATGCCTAAGGATGAAATCAAGGCATTAGAGGAAAGATATGCTAAGGCAGAAGTTCCAGTTGTATCTAACAACAGTGCACATCGTTGGACACCAGATGTACCTATGATTTTACCAGAGGTTAACCCAGAGCACACAGATGTAATCGAGGCTCAGAAGAAGAGACTTGGTACAACAAGAGGATTCATCGCAGTTAAGCCTAACTGTTCAATCCAGAGCTATGCTCCAGCTATCGCAGCTTTAAAGGAATTCGAGCCAAAGCTTGTTGTAGCTACAACATATCAGGCTATCTCAGGTGCTGGTAAGACATTTGAGCAGTGGCCAGAGATGGTAGAGAATATCATTCCTTACATCGGTGGTGAGGAAGAAAAGAGCGAGAAGGAGCCATTAAGAATCCTCGGCAGCGTAGTTGATGGCAAGATTGTTCCAGCAACAGAGCCAGTTATCACATGCCAGTGCTTAAGAGTTCCAGTTCTTGACGGACACACAGCCGCTGTATTTATTAACTTCGGCAAGAAGCCAACTAAGGAGCAGATTATTGAGAAGTGGAGAAGCTTCAGAGGCGTTCCACAGGAGCTTGACCTTCCTAGCGCACCAAAGCAGTTTATCCAGTATCTTGAAGAAGATGACCGTCCACAGGTTAAGCTTGATGTTAACTACGAGCACGGAATGGGCGTATCATTCGGACGTTTAAGAGAAGACTCAGTATTTGATTATAAGTTTGTTGGTCTTTCACATAATACATTAAGAGGTGCTGCAGGTGGAGCTGTTCTTTGTGCAGAGCTTCTTAAGGCTAAGGGATTCATTACTAAGAAGTAATGATTAAATATGTTCTTTCCTGCTTTTTCAGGTTAGATAGACACATGGAGTGCCCATCTGGTGTAATGCCAGGTGGGCATTCTGCTTTTTATCTTGTTTTTTTATGTGAAATAAGTTAAAATTAAAAGACGATTTAACGCAACGTGGAGGGTAGGATACATATCATGGAAAATAATCATTTTTACGCAATGTTATCCCGAATGAAATACATCAACAGATGGGGACTTATGCGTAATACGAGAGTAGAAAATATCAGTGAGCATAGTCTTGAGGTGGCATTTGTGGCACATGCACTTGGTGTAATTAATAATGAAGTGTTTGGTGGCTCTCTTCCAGCAGAGAGACTTGCAATTCTTGGTATGTATCATGATGTGACAGAGATTATAACAGGAGATATGCCAACACCTGTAAAGTATTACAGCCCGGTTATCCGCAATGCATACGCAGAGGTTGAAAATGTCGCAAAGGATGAGATGCTTTCAGGACTTCCTGAGATGATGAGAAAGCATTATAACAGTGTGCTTCTTGAGACAGAAGAGGAAGAGCAGTTATGGATATATGTCAAAGCTGCGGATAAGATGTCAGCGTTGATAAAATGTATAGAGGAACAGCAGATGGGCAATCAGGATTTTGCTGATGCGGCGGCGACTATAGAAAAAGCACTTGTAGATATGAAGCTGAAAGAGGTTGATTATTTTATGAAAGAATTTCTTCCAGCATATAAGCTTACATTGGATAAATCGGGAAAGGAAGTATAGAAGATGTTCTTGGGGAGAAGTGAAGAGACAGAGAAGCTTACTAAATATTATGAATCGGGAAAAAGTTCTCTTGTAGTTGTATATGGACGTACTGGAATAGGAAAGACATCATTTATCAAGAATTTTGCCAGGGATAAAGAATATTTCTATTATTGTGCTGCACAGGCGTCTGATAAGCACCAGATAAGCATGCTCACTGAAAGCATAAAAAGACAGGTCGGATTCTATTCTGTTGATGATCAGGATGGCAGGGATTTAACAGACACAGATGTGCTTCTTGCACTTATGAATAAGATTGAGAGCGATACCAAGCTTGTTATTATAGATGAGTTCCAGAATATTATTAAACAGAATAAAGGATTCATGGATTCTATAGTAAAGCTGGTTAACGGAAGCCTTTTTGATGCCAATGTGTGTGTTGTGCTTTTAAGCTCATCTATAAGCTGGATAGAGAACAGCCTTGTATCCTCTATAGGAGCGGCAGCTTTAAAGATATCAGAATTTATCAAGTTAAAGGAGCTTTCTTTCGTTGATACAGTAAGAATGTTCCCATCGTATTCTGTGCCTGACAGCATGATGATATATGCGATAACAGGCGGCGTTCCATCTTATATGGCAGGACTTTCAGATAAGCTGTCAGTGAAGGAAAATATATGTAAGAATATTCTCAATCCTGATTCGTATTTAAGAAGAGAGGGCGGTGATTATATCAAGGAAGAATTAAGAGAGACCTCCCTTTATAATACCATTATCAAGTTTATTGCAGACGGTGCTAATAAGCTTAATCAATTACATAATCTCACAGGTTTTGGAAGAGATAAGATAAGCGTGTATTTAAAGAATCTTGCTGAACGTGAGATTGTTGAAAAGGTATTCTCGTATGAGAGTGATGGAAGAGAATATACAAGAAAAGGTCTTTACAGAATCAAATCAGGATTTACTGAATTCTGGTTTAGATACATATATGGCAATGAATCTATGATTGAGACAATGTCAGAGGAAGATTTCTATGATGAATATATAAAGCCTACATTGAATGAATTTGCACTTGAAGCATTTATTAAGGTAGGAACAGAATTCGTATCAATTATGGATTCTATGGGCAAGCTGCCAGTTAAGATTGAAAGAACCGGACGCTGGTGGGGAAAGAATGGCAATATAGATATAATCGGTGTAAGCCATGAGCAGCAGTATGTTATAGGCAAATGCAACTGGCTGGATGATACATTTAAGTTCTCAGATTTTGAGGAGCTTATGTATAATGTAGGGCTTGCCGGGATAGGGAAGGATTACATATATCTGTTCTCAAAGAATGATTTTGATGATGAATTAAAAGAATTTGCCAGTGAGAATAAGAATGTTAATCTTATAAGCCTGAATGACTTGTAGTATTAGGAAAGAAAAGGTTAGATATGGGAAAATCAGTGTTCATAGCAGAGAAACCGTCTGTTGCGGAAGAGTTCGGTAAAGCTCTGCATGAGAATTTCAAGAACCGTAAATCAGACGGATATCTTGAGTCAGATAATTATATTGTGACATGGTGCGTAGGACATCTGGTTACAATGTGTTACCCGGATAAATATGACCCTGCACTTAAATCATGGCGTTTAGATACACTTCCGTTCATACCTAAGGAATTCATGTATGAGGTTATTCCAAGTGTTGAAAAGCAGTTTAATATAGTTAAGAATATATTAAACAGGGAAGATGTTGAGACTATATATGTCTGTACCGATTCCGGACGAGAGGGAGAATATATATATCGTCTGGTAAGGCAGATGGCAGGAGTTAAGAATAAGAAAGAAAAGCGTGTGTGGATTGATTCACAGACAGAAGAAGAGATACTCCGAGGCATTAAGACAGCTAAAGATATATCTGAATATAATAATTTAAGTGATGCGGCATATCTTAGGGCAAAAGAGGATTACCTCATGGGAATTAATTTCTCGCGTGTCCTTACCCTTAAATATGGCAGAAATATATCGTCATATCTAAAGACTGACAGGACTGTCATATCGGTGGGAAGAGTTATGACGTGCGTTCTTGGAATGATTGTAAGAAGAGAGCGTGAGATAAGAGCGTTTGTAAAGACTCCTTTTTTCAGGGTTATAAGTAAGACACAGCTTGCAGACAACAGCTTTGATGCAGAATGGAAAGCAGTTGAGGGCAGCCGGTATTATAATACGCCATATCTTTATAAGGATAACGGATTTAAGGAGCGTATCAAAGCCCAGGAGCTTATAGATGCGTTGTCAGATCCTATGCCGGCATCGGGCAAGGTTGTCCAGATTGAGAGAAAGAAGGAAGTTAAGAATCCACCACTTCTCTATAATCTTGCCGAGCTTCAGAATGAGTGTTCCAAGCTGTTTAAAATAAGTCCTGACCAGACACTTGCTGTCGTACAGGAATTATACGAGAAGAAGCTTGTAACTTATCCAAGAACTGATGCGAGAGTTTTATCGACAGCGATAAGCAAAGAGATTCATAAGAACATAGGTGGTCTTAGGAATTTTGCACCGATAAAGGAATATGCAGAGCATATACTTAATGAGAAAAGTTACACTGGTATTGCCAGGAGCAGATATTGTGATGATAAAAAGATTACAGACCATTATGCCATAATACCTACAGGACAGGGATTCGGGGCACTTAAAGGATTGTCGCAGACTGCAATGCGTGTGTATGAGGTCATTGCAAGAAGATTTTTAAGTATATTTTATCCAGCGGCGGAATATACGAAAGCATCTGTCACAATGGATGTGAATAAGGAGTGCTTCAATGCATCATTTAAGGTGTTAGCCAAAGAAGGATATCTTGCTGTTGCAAGGAATTCATTTGCAAAGCAGCAGGATGGAGATGGCAATGATACAGCAATGTTTGAGGCATTAAAAAATGTCAAGAAAAATGATATACTTAATATAACTGAGTTCTCAATCAAGGAAGGAGAGACTTCTCCACCTAAAAGATATAATTCTGGTTCAATTATCCTTGCTATGGAGAATGCCGGACAGCTTATTGAGGATGAAGACCTGCGTGCACAGATAAAAGGTAGTGGAATTGGAACAAGTGCTACAAGAGCTGAGATATTAAAAAAGCTTAATACAATAGGCTATATAGCGACTAATGCCAAGACACAGATTATAACTCCGACAAAGCTTGGTGAGATAGTATATGATGTTGTTGACAATTCTATAAGACAGCTTCTTAACCCGGAGCTTACAGCAAGCTGGGAAAAGGGATTGACTTATGTCGCTAATGGTGAGATAACATCTGATGAATATCTTAATAAGCTTGAAGGATTTGTTACAAGGAGAACGCAGGCTGTAAAGATTTTAAATAATCAGGTACAGCTTATGAGATTATTTAACGAATTTTCTAAGAATTACTAATTAACAATACATTTATATTAATGATGGAAAGGATAGAATATGTGCGGAATAGTTGGTTATATAGGAGACAGAGACTGTACTAATGTGTTAGTTGACTCTCTTGAAAAGCTTGAGTACAGAGGATATGATTCAGCAGGAATTGCTGTGCTTGAGAATGGAACGATCAAGGTAAGCAAGTGCAAGGGAAGACTTGCTAATCTAAGAGACAAGATGGAACATGAAGGTAAGCCAAAGGGAAATGTAGGAATCGGACATACAAGATGGGCTACACATGGAGAACCATCTGATATTAATTCACACCCACATGGCAATAAGAGAATTACTATAGTTCACAATGGTATTATTGAGAATTACCGTGAAATCAAGGAATTCCTTACAACGGAAGGATACAGCTTTGTGAGTGAGACAGATACAGAGACTGTTGCCAAGCTTATTGACTATTATTACAGCGGAGACCCACTTGATGCAATTATCAAGGTTCTCTCAGAGATAAGAGGCTCATACGCATTAGGCATCATGTTCAGGGATTTTCCTGACAGAATCTACGCAGTAAGAAAAGACAGTCCTCTTATAGTTGGTAAGGGTGATGGTGAAAACTTTATTGCATCGGATGTTCCAGCAATTATGAAATATACAAGGGAGTATTATCTTCTTGAAGAAAATGAGATTGCTGAATTAAAGAAAGACCATGTTGATTTCTTTGACCTTCACAAGGAGAGAATCCACAAGGAAGTCAACACTGCTGACTGGGATGTTGATGCTGCTGAAAAGGGCGGCTACGAGCATTTCATGTTAAAGGAGATACATGAGCAGCCAGTTGCTGTAAGAACAACTATAACACCTAGAATTATAGATGGCATGCCTGATTTTACAGCAGAGGGCTTTGATATTGAGAAGTTAAAAAAATACGAGAAGATATTTATCGTTGCGTGTGGTACTGCAATGCATGCTGGAATGGTAGGAAAATATGTTATTGAGAAGCTTGCACGTAAGCCTGTAATCGTGGATATTGCATCTGAGTTCAGATACCGTGACCCGCTTATAGGTGAGAATAATCTTATGATTGTAATATCACAGTCAGGTGAGACAGCAGACACTAAGGCTGCCATGGAGCTTGCCAAGGAGCGTGGAGCAGATACAATGGCGATTGTCAATGTAAAGGGTTCATCAATTGCGAGAGAAGCAGATATGGTTGTGTATACACATGCAGGCCCAGAGATATCTGTTGCCTCAACTAAGGCATATATGGTTCAGATATCAGTTATGTATCTTCTTGCATTTATGTTAGCTTACGCTAATGGAAAGATAACTAAGGAAGAATGTGAAAGACTCACAGCAGAGCTTTCTAATATGCCTAAGATAATAGAGGATACACTCGGACAGGAGAAGCAGTGCCAGTTCGTTGCATCTAAGCTTCTTAATGCAGACAGCCTTCTTTATATAGGAAGAGGACTTGATTATGCACTTAGTATGGAAGGTTCTCTTAAGTTAAAGGAGATTTCATACATTCATTCTGAGTCATATGCGGCTGGTGAGTTAAAGCATGGAACAATATCTCTTATTACTAAGGGAATGCCAGTTATTGCAGTTGCAACACAGAGTAACCTTCTTGAAAAGACGATAAGCAACATTAAGGAAGTCAAAGCAAGAGGCGCAATGGTTATTCTTGTATGCGGTGCTGATGTTGTTGTTGAGGAAGGTGTGTGTGATTATCTTATAAGACTTCCGGAGGCAGAGGAGCTTCTTATGCCTATGGTTGCGGCTGTACCATTACAGTTGATTGCATATTATACTGCGGTGTTGAAAGGTAATGATGTTGATAAGCCTCGTAATCTGGCAAAGTCAGTTACGGTTGAGTAAGGAGTGGCGAGGGGCGTGCGGAGGATTAATAATACCAACGAAGGCACGCTCTCGCTACGCGTCGCTCGCAGCGGTACTAAGCGACCAAAATACGGTCGCTAAGTGCCGGCGGCTCCACAGTACCTTCTTATGGTATTATCAATCCTCCGCACTTACGCTACTGGCAAGGCGTAGATGATTGTGATTACGGGGGCGCCGCTAAAGGGCGCATGACAGGGCGTATGTGTGTTTATTGAAGGATAGAATTTTTAATTGATTGTTAGATATATGGAATTATGGATTGTTTTTTTATGGGAGAAATAGGATGGAGAATGTAGAGATTAAGGATTTATTTAATCTGGATGAGACTATTGCCAGGGATTTGTTTGATGGGGTGACTTATCCGTGGGAGGTACTTCCTAAGATTGGGGAGTTTATTGTTAAGCTGGGTGAGACACTTTCTTTGGATGAATATGATAAGCGTGGGGATAATGTCTGGATTGCTAAGGATGCCAAGGTGTTTGAAAGTGCTTATATTAACGGACCTTGTATTATTGGAAAAGGGGCTGAGGTAAGACATTGTGCATTTATAAGAGGCAATGCTATAGTTGGCGAAGGAGCTGTTGTGGGTAATTCTACGGAGCTTAAAAATGTTGTCCTTTTTAATAAGGTTCAGGTTCCACATTATAATTATGTCGGTGATTCTATATTAGGGTTTAAGGCACATATGGGAGCCGGCTCAATTACATCTAATGTTAAGTCTGATAAGAAACTTGTTGTTATTAAAGATGGCAAAGATACTATTGAAACAGGGCTTAAAAAGGTAGGAGCTTTCCTTGGAGATAATGTTGAGGTTGGATGTGGAAGTGTTCTTAATCCGGGAACAGTTATAGGACGAGAGAGCAACATATATCCATTGTCAAGTGTGCGTGGTGTTGTTGCTGGCGGAAGTATATATAAGAATAAGGGTGAAGTGGTTCTAAAAAATGTGTAAAGGTTGTTGACTTGCAGGGAAGTTTGTGAGAAAATTACCAAAGTGCAAGTCTGCCTATATATCTGTGTGGGCAGCAGCTACTTTAAGAACCTCTACAATACGAAAGGAGTACAGAGATGATTTATACACGAGAAGTAGAAAACATGTGCCCAGTGGCACAGGGCGTTCATCATGGCGCAGCTCCAGTTCCTACAGAAGGAAAATGGGTACAGAATAAGGAAGTAAAGGATATTTCTGGATTTACACACGGTGTTGGCTGGTGTGCACCACAGCAGGGAGCCTGTAAGTTAACACTTAATGTTAAGGAAGGTATTATTCAGGAAGCATTAGTAGAGACAATTGGTTGTTCAGGCATGACACACTCAGCAGCTATGGCAGCAGAGATTTTACCTGGATTAACTGTTATGGAAGCATTAAATACAGACTTAGTATGCGATGCTATTAATACAGCAATGAGAGAACTCTTCTTACAGATTGTATACGGCAGAACACAGAGCGCATTCTCAGAAGGCGGTCTTGCAGTTGGTGCTGGTCTTGAAGATTTAGGTAAGGGACTTCGTTCTCAGGTTGGTACTATGTATGGTACTCTTGCAAAGGGACCTCGTTATCTTGAGATGGCAGAGGGTTATGTTACAGGTATCGCTCTTGATAAGGATGACCAGATTATCGGATATAAGTTCGTTAACCTTGGTAAGATGACAGACTTCATCAAGAAGGGTGATGATCCAACAACAGCTTATGAGAAGGCTGCTGGACAGTATGGTAGAGTTGCTGATGCTGTTAAGATTATTGATCCAAGAACAGATGAAGAAGTTAAGTAAGGAGGAGATACGAGATGGCATTATTTGAATCATATGAAAGAAGAATTAATCAGATCAACGCTGTATTAAACAGCTACGGCATCTCTTCAATTGAGGAAGCAGAGAAGATTACTAAGGATGCTGGATTAGACGTATATAACATGGTTAAAGGCATTCAGCCTATCTGTTTTGAGAACGCATGCTGGGCTTATACAGTAGGTGCAGCTATCGCAATCAAGAAGGGTGCTAGAAAGGCTTCAGAAGCTGCTGCAGCTATCGGTGAAGGCTTACAGTCATTCTGTATTCCAGGTTCAGTTGCTGACCAGAGAAAGGTTGGTTTAGGACATGGTAACTTAGGTAAGATGCTTCTTGAGGAAGAGACAGAGTGTTTCGCATTCTTAGCTGGTCACGAGTCATTCGCTGCTGCTGAGGGTGCTATTGGTATTGCTGAGAAGGCTAACAAGGTTAGACAGAAGCCTCTTAGAGTTATTCTTAACGGTCTTGGTAAGGATGCTGCTAAGGTTATCTCAAGAATTAACGGATTTACATTTGTTGAGACACAGATGGATTACTCAACAGGTAAGGTTAAGGAAATCGAGAGAATCGCATATTCAGACGGACTTCGTTCTAAGGTTAACTGCTACGGCGCTAATGATGTAACAGAAGGTGTTGCAATCATGTGGAAGGAGAATGTTGATATCTCTATCACAGGTAACTCAACAAACCCTACAAGATTCCAGCATCCAGTTGCAGGTACATATAAGAAGGAAAGACTTGAAGCTGGTAAGAAGTACTTCTCAGTAGCTTCAGGTGGTGGTACAGGACGTACACTTCACCCAGATAACATGGCAGCAGGTCCAGCTTCTTATGGTATGACAGATACTATGGGACGTATGCACTCAGATGCTCAGTTCGCTGGTTCTTCATCAGTTCCTGCTCACGTAGAAATGATGGGTCTTATCGGCATGGGTAATAACCCTATGGTTGGTGCTACAGTTGCTGTTGCTGTTTCTGTTGAGGAAGCTGCTAAGGCTGGTAAGTTCTAATTGCAAAGCTAGTAAATAAGCGAGTTGAGAGACTTTTGGATTAATTTCCAAAAGTCTCTTTATTATAATGTTATAAGAAATGGAAAAATTATGTTAATGGATAATGCAAAAGCGGCACAAAATAATATAAATGCGAGGTAAAATATGGATAAGGGTTATCTTGAATGTGGACTTCCAGAATGGTTAACTGAAAGTATTGATGAATATTTAAAGAATAAAGATAATAAATTGCGCTGGGATTTGTATTATTGTAATTTGCAATCTGACATAAATGTGGCTGAACAGGAGCAGTTAATTACAAGTGAACAGGCGTGGTATCTACGTGAGAAATATCTTGATTTAAGAAAAGAGGATAATACATGATAGATTTTACAGATTGCAGGCAACTGAGAAAAACATATAATGGTGCTAATGGTGGAAAAAGGTGCATTGAATATAAAGGCGATATTTATATGTTAAAATTTCCTTCTAAGCCTTTAAGAAACACACAGTTGAGTTATGCTAATGGAAGTGTTTCTGAATATATATGCTGCCATATTTATGAAATGCTTGGTATTCCTGTGCAGGAAACATTATTAGGTATATATAGAACCGAAAAAGGAGAGAAGCTTGTAGTTGCATGTAAAGATTTTGCAATGGAACCAAATACATCTTTTCAGGATTTTGGCAGCTTGAAAAATCAAGTTGTAGATAGTATAGAGAATGGCTATGGAACAGAACTGTCTGATATTATGTATAGTATAGACCATCAAACATTAATGGAACCTAAAATTATAAAAGATAGATTTTGGGACATGTTTATATGTGATGCTTTCATGGCTAATTTTGACCGCCATAATGGAAATTGGGGTTTTTTATATAACAAAATGACTGATGATATAAAACTGTCTCCAGTATTTGATTGTGGTTCGTGTTTATATTCACAGATGGATAGTGAGACTATGCAGCTTGTTATGAATGATAAAAATGAGCAAAATGCAAGAATCTATAATGTTCCAGCTTCGGCAATTAAGGTAAATGGTAATAAGCTTAACTATATGAAATATTTAAGCGAAACAGTAGATGAAAGTTGTATTGAGGCTATAAGACGAATATATCCCCTCGTTGATATGGAGAAAATTGTCAATTTCATAAATGAAATAGAATGTATAACAAAGACACAGAAAAAGTTTTATTCATTAATGTTACAGAAGCGATATGATTTGATATTGAAGCCTGCGTATAAAAGGGCGGAGAAGATTGCATTAGAAAATTCACAACATATTGGGGGCATGCGGACATTTTTTTAGACCGCTATGCCTATACTCCTTCTATAATCTA
>URGC01000048.1 GCA_900547255.1 uncultured Eubacterium sp.
AGCTTTTGCATGTATTCTCCAAGGACGGCTTAAGCATACAGATTTATCTGGACAATTGCCTGTAAGGCGGCAGCTTTCAAATACATAACCATATTGCTGGTTCTCGTATGTAGATGGAGCAGTGTAGTAAGCGTTGATATCTTTATCTCTGTTAAGGGCATATAACTCACAGTTTTTAAAATAAGCTATGGCACTTCCGAATATAAAGTCAATCTCACCTTCAATATAACAGTCTTCATACAACTGGTGTCCAGGTATGCGCTTGGCAAATTCTGTAGGCCCCCTGAATCCACCGGGTTCTTTCTCTTTCATAGGAAGTGGACCTGTAAATAAAGTGTCCTGATGTCCTAACATCTTACAATTCTTGAATGTTATTCTGTCACCTTCTGCATACACAGCGAGAGCCTGTCCTACTTTGGTACCAAATCCAGAAGAATTGATAAATGTTAAATTATATGCACTGAAATTATCAGCGATAATTGTAAAAGTGCTTGTGCGGAAAGTTCCTCTTTTGATGCCGTCTTCCATAATCATATTGGCATACAGGTCATATGTGATGATTGTCTCATCCTTGGATTCACCTATAAGAGTTATGTCATTAAGTCTTATATCGACACGCTCCTTATATGTTCCTTTTTTAATAAATATTGTCTCTGGAACGGATTTAACAGAATCAACTGCGTCATGAATTGATGTGTAATCACCAGTTCCATCCTTTGCTACAGTTATCATATTGTCTGCCTCTCTTTAAAAATATTTATTTACATTTTAATACGATAAGAGTATACTTGCAATAAATTTGTGAAAAATGTATACAAGGAAATATGCAATATCTGCATAAGGTGAGATTAGATGATTACATATAGGGATGATGTGAGAGATGTTGATATATATCTTTCGTTAAGAAATCAGGTTAACTGGATAAAACTGGACAGACAGCAGGCGCAGAGAGCACTTGATAACAGCATTGAGGTTGTTACAGTGTATGATGGAGAAAGACCTATCGGAATGGGGAGAATAGTAGGAGACAGGTCAGTTATAAGCTATATACAGGATTTGATAATAATTCCAGAGTACCAGAGAAAAGCTATCGGAAGTGCGCTTGTAGAAAAGCTTATATCATATGTTGATAATATGACACAGCCGGGAACCAGAATGATGCTCTGTCTTATGTGTGCCAAGGGAAGAGAGAAGTTCTATGAAAAGCATGGATTTATAGCAAGACCAACAGATGCCCTGGGGCCTGGGATGATACAATACATACAGAAGTAAAATAAAAGCTTGCCGGTGATTACCCAATGTCATTTAGATAAGAATGATATTGGCGATTACCGGCAAGCTTTTTGTTATGCGTTTAACTAAATCCGAATTAAAAAATCAGACTAAACTACAATTAAAATTAAAGGAGAGTCTTAACGTACTCAGCAATTTTCTCATCCTTGCAGTTAGCAAAGAAAAGATCTTTGAACTTCTCGCCTGCAACAGCACCCTTTACAAGATCCTGATCAAGTTCCTTTAATACAGCAACAAGATCCTGCTTTAATGTGACAGCTCTTACGCCATCAAGAATCTTCTTGTTACGCTGCTCTGGAACAACTCTTTCCTTAGGATATCCACCACCTGGTTCGCCCTCAAATAACTTTTCAAAGATGTATGTAAGGTTAAGTTCAGCTCCCCATCCGAAACCTTTTGCAAATGGAAGTGCAATAGCGTTACCATCGTTAATCTGCATGAACATATAAGCGTCTGAAGGGTCAACAACATGTCCACATAATACACCTGGAAATGAGTTGAGTGCAAGCATAGCACCTTCACCTGTACCACAACCTGTTACTACGAAATCAGCAGCACCGCTGTTGATAAGGATAGCAGCAAGAATACCATTCTGAACATATGTTAATGATGCAGCATCATCTGCACTATACATACCATAGTTGTCAACTGTATGTCCCTTGCTCTCAGCAACTTTCTTTAAACTTGTGTAGATAAGTTCGTTCTTGGCAGCCTGGCTGTTCTCATTGATTAAAGCGATTCTCATTAATAATAAACCTCGTCTTTCTTAATATTAATATCGCATAGATACACGATATACATTACATTTAATATAAGCAAATATGGATTTTTTGTCAATGACAAAGTAGAATGTCTATGATAGAATAGACACAGTGTAAAAAGATTTGATGGAGGCTGTTTGATGGCAGATAATAAAGATACCCAGGCACTTTTTATGGAAGGGCTTAATGAACTTAAAGAATATGCCAAGGTTAATGGTAATATAGTATCCAGGGATGATGTTGACGGATATTTCAAAGGCATTGTATTAGATGATGCTAAGCGCAATATGATATATGGATATCTTATGGCTAATAATATCAAAGTGACAGGCGAGGATGCTTTTAATAATGATTTTATGACACTTATGGAGACTTCTGAGGATGAGGATAATCCAGAGGAAGCAGTTGTTATGTTAAGTGATGAGGATTATAAGAAGGATGAGGAGTTTATCTCTTTATATCTTGAAGATATCGGCAAGATTGAGAAGATGTCAGATACAACAAGAGCATTTCTTCTTATGAATATTGTTGAGGACAATGATAAGGAATCATTAAAGCTGTTATCAGAATCATTCCTTTCAGATATAGTTGAGTGGATTGAACCATTCAGAAGAAAAGGTGTATTATCAGGAGATTTAATACAGGAAGCTAATCTTACGATGATGGGATACATAAGCGAACAGAGATTTCTTAATAATTATGAATGGAAAGATAAGATAAAAGAGGGAAGCACAGAAGACCTTTTATATGTCCTTAAAGGAATACAGGATGAGGTAAAAGGAGAAGTTGAAGGATGCCTTTCAATGCTTATAGATGAGCAGAGTGCGTCTAATAAAGTAACTGGCAAGGTGCTTAGCAAGGTTAATCTTGTCAATGACTGGGCAGCGCGCCTTAAGGAAGAGCTTGGAAGAAAGCCTACAGCTTCAGAGGTTGCAGAGAAGATGGGCGTATCTGTTGAAACTGTCAAAGAAGCGATACAGTTATCTGCTGAGAATATAGAGAATATTGCAGGAGAATAGAAGATGATAAGGTGTTATAACTGCGGTGCTGATATTGAAGATGATGCAGTAGAGTGTCCTTACTGCCATGCATCACAGCATGAGAATGCTGAGAAGAAGTATATGAATGATCTGTATTCAATGAATGATACTATGGATCAGATGGATGATAATGCAATACGTATAGAGTTAAAGACGACTTTGAAACATTCACTTGTAATGGCTGCTATATTTGCTGTATGCATTGTTATAGGTTCATTTATTGGCGTGGCAGAATATAAGAGCTATCACAATAATTCCAAAGAGAGAAAACAGATAATCGAGTCGTATGAATGGTATGATAATAATTTAGATAAGCTAAACGACATGTATAAAGCCAGAGATTTCAATGGGATTGATGACTTCATTTCCTCAGATGGAGATAACAGGGCAGTAAAATACTGGAACCATTATGCGATTGTGAGGCTGTACAGTTATTATTACCGCTACATTCTTAATTATATGGATGACAGCAGTGATTATTATTATAATTATGAATCATCTTATACATCAACATACAGGTATTGTGTTGACTTTGTCTCTGAGAGAAACAAATGTTTAACCAGTAATAATAATGTGTATTCATACTATGCACTGACAGGTGATGATATTGCACTTACAGGTGAGTGGGTCAGCAAAGTTGAGAATTTTGTGTACGATAATCTGAAAGTTACCAAAGAAGAATTTGCAGATGATATTAAAAACTATGATTCATATTCCTATGATGATTTAAAACAGAGGGCACTCGTTTACTATAATAGAATGAAGTAATGTTAAGAGGTTGTTACATAGATGAAATGTGAAAAATGTGGTAGTGAGATAAGCATTAATAATAAATATTGTCCTAATTGCGGTGCACGTAATGAAATAGGTGCAAGCCATGTGGATGATATGAGAAGATTTGAGACGAGATTTACTAATACAGAAAAAGATGTTAAGGCCAAATCCAAATGGTTTGTTAAATATATAACACCTATGGTTGTTCTTATGATGTCCGTTGTTATATACGTTGTGCTGGCAGTATTTCTGGTAAATTCTGCATATGATATAGGACAGGGCAGAATTGATGCATATAATTCAGCTCATAAGGATGAGATTACAACACATATTAAAGACCTTATGAACGATGGTGAATATCTCCAGACTTATATGCTTTTTTCTATAGCGGATCAGAAGCTGACAGAAAGAAATGATATTTATTATAATGGATGGTCAAGGTATTATAATATGGCAGATTATTACAATTCGGCTAAGAAATACATAATATCTCATTACACGTCCGATAATAACAATTATGGTAGCAGTCTGAGCAAAGCGGCAACAAGTGTCCATGACTTCTATTCATCAATGTCTGAGCGTTCTTTTGCATCAGCACTGCCAGAGAGCCTTGAATATATATATGATATGCAGGATGAGCTTGAACAGTTTCTGAAAGCTTATTGTAATTTTACAGATGAGGATATAGCAGGGCTTCCAGATAAAGATACGACTGGAATTATTTCGCTTATGACAAGGAGAATGCTTGATGAAGATAACTAGAATATTCCGTAAGGGCAAGGGTGGCATTATATCCAAGCTTATGTATATTGCGGCTGGCATACTCGCTGTTCTGTCAATTATAGCGGCAGGAAGTGTTGCGTATGACAGTATGTATTATACAGAACGTGTAAAAGGGTATACGCTTGAGACACTTGATTCAGATTTTTATAATGGCAATTATGGCGAACTTAATAAAAAGATTGCATATAATAAGGCAATAGGACGTACTATAACTGATGATGACAGGGATTACTATCTTTTTTCAGACTATTATGAGAGCATTATCAATTATAATGTGTACAAGAAAAACGGCGATGAATTAAAGGCGATGGAACAGCTTAAGAATGCTGATACATATTACAATCAGATGAAGCATAAGATATTCAAAGAAAAAGCAGACGAATTAGAAGAAAGTGTTAATATTAATTAAAATTACCTATTGTGTATACAAAAGAGTTGAATTATAATAAGCATAACGTATTAATTGGTTGTTAATTCCTGGAGTGTACGACAGCCTGTCATATTTTGATCCTACATTTTTTCGAAGGGATTCCTATATCTTTGCTCTAATGTCAGGCCTCCTTTGTCAGTGGAAGGCAGCGGTGCAAATGCGGTTACCCACCTAGCGCAGGCTAGGAGTCGAAAGAGACGGGAACGGCATGCTGGGAATTATTTAAAAGGATGAGCGGTGAAAGCTGCTCATCCTTTTGTTCTATATATACATTTTCCTGCATATTATATTATGTGTGGATATTAAGAGAAGCACAAATATATATAAGGATTGAATTATATTGAATAATATTTTTTCAAAGAGTCACATTAAGTCAGGCTGGTTAAAAGGGATTGTACTGACAATCCTTATGCTGCTGCTTGCTTTATTGGTGGCTCTTCTTGTTAATGTGAACAGTAAAAGACTGATAGGACATAATAATTGCAGTTTTGCCAATGCGTGTAAGGTTCTTGCGTATCTTAACGGGTATTCGGATGACCATAACACTGCCGGGAAAACAGACAGCGTAAAATACTGGTTTTCAGATTACTACAATTATCTGTGTGATATAGGGCTTTTTGATAAAGGAATGATAAAGGATTCAGACCCAGACAGGGCACTTATGCAGAGTGACCTTGACTATGTATATAAGTTTATCGGAATATTGAAAGAATCGGACATGAAAAAAGATAAGGCTATATCTAATTCGCAGTTCATATCGGTTGTCCAGCAATATAAAGAACATTTTGAAAAAGGTGATAAGCTTGATGTTGTACAGCTTGGAATAGTGGCAGCATGCGGCGAGGCAGAATCTAATGATGATGTGTTTAACAAGCTGTATACGGTGAGTACGAACAAAGGAAAATATTATTATACAGGGCTTAATCTTACAGGATATAAAGATAAGATAATTGAGGTATTTGCTATTGAACATGAGATACTTATGGTGACAGATGTCATATCTGATGAGACAACATTTAAGAATGTGTGGATATCGGAATTTAAGGATAATAAACTGTATGTGAATATGTATGGCGTGAACAGGGAGTTTTATATAGGCGGTACATCAGAAGATGTGAGCGGAATGCTTGCAGATATTGTTCTTAAAAATGGTAAAATAATTAGAATTACTGTTAAGAAGGATATAACTGATACCAATATAAGAATACTTATATATAACAACCAGTCAGATTCAACAGCATATGATAGTGTTACTGTTACAAGTGACAGCAGGTTTTATATGAAATGCGGTGACGTTATAAATGAATTTAATCCGGGCGATGAGCTTGTGCTTAACAATGAAATGACTCAGGAAAAGGCAGTTATAAGTGCTGAATCTGGCAGTCAGATAAAGCTGTTATCTATCAATAAAAGCCAGGGTAATCCTGAATATGAGGGAACAATCACAGCTTATAAGACAGATGGCGGGATTGTCCTTGTCAATGAGATTACAATAGAAAATTATCTGAAAAGGGTAGTTCCCAGCGAGATGCCATCAAGCTTCGGTGTTGAGGCCTTGAAGGTTCAGGCTGTGTGCGCCAGAAGTTATGCATATGCACATCTTGATGGCTACGCGTATCCTGAATATGAGGCGCATATGGATGATACAATCAATTATCAGGTATATAACAATACAGTTGAAAAGCCGGAAGCTAATGAGGCGATAAGTGCCACATGCGGTAAGATGCTTTATTATGCTGACGAGATTGTTACAGCGTATTATTATTCGACATCGTGCGGAGCTGGTGCAGATGTGAGCCTTTGGGGAAGTGATTCGTCTAATTATCCATATTATGAGAGTAAATTTATATCGTCTGATAATCAGGGGATTGATTTGTCTGCGGAAGATAATTTCAGGAAATTTATCACAAGACAGAATGAAAATGATTATGATTATGGATGCAATTATTACAGATGGAAAATAGAAAAAAGCTCAGCAGACATAATAAGCAACATAAGAAAGATGGGATATTCTGATATAGGTACAGTTAATTCAATCAAGGTTAATAACAGAGTAAGCGGTGGCGGAGTAAACAGCGTGACTATAAAGGGGAGCAAAGCGGATGTCTGTATTGAGAGCGAAGGACAGATAAGAAAAGCATTTGACCTTCCAAGTTCATTTTTTATAATAGATACCGCCGGTAAATCAAAAGATAAGACATTTGTATTTACAGGCGGTGGATATGGCCACGGAATAGGAATGAGCCAGAATGCAGTAAAAAATATGACACAGAGGGGAATGGATTATATATCAATCCTCAACTTCTTCTACAGCGGCACGAGCGTTTTTTAACTGCTTATATGTTGTGAGTATAATGTTAAGCTCTGCACCGAAGAATACGATTATCATGCAGAAATATAACCAGATTAATGCAAAAACCAATGTGGAAAGGGTTCCGTACATAGTTGAAAAATTAGGAGAATAATTGGCATACAATGAATAAAAGAATGAAAATAAAATCCATCCGATAGATGCTGTTATTGCTCCAGGAAGCTCTGACAAAAGATGTGTTTTTCTGTCAGGGATAAATATATACATAACAAGGAATATAACCATAAGTATGCCTGGGAACAGAAGTGCTTTATTGTTAAGTATTGACTGTAACAGTGTTCCCAACCTTGGCATAAAAAGATTAATGATAACAAGCAGGTGTCTTCCGAATACGAACAGCATAAGAGTAAGAATTATGCTGACTATAAATATAACTGTATACAGAGATGAGAAGACTCTTGAAAGAATCCAGCCCTGCTTTTTATGTGTTCCATATATTTTGTTAAGACAGAATATAATTGATGTAAATCCTTTTCCGGCAGACCACAGTGCAATTATTGTTGTAACAGATACAACGGCTATGTTGCTGTTATAATAGATGTCATTGATAACAGAGGTTATAATTGGCATAAGCATTGATGGAAAAACGCCGTTTATTATATCGTATATCTCATCTGGAGATATTGGCAGATATTTTAATAAGCTCATTAATAGAATTATAAATGGCACAAAGCTGAGGATAAGGAAGAAACATGACTGTGCAGCGTAGCCAGTAAGGTTGTCGTCCTTAATTTTATCAGCAATCGGACGTATGATAAGGATTGCTTTTTGTAGTTTCTTGTTGCTCATAAATTCCCCCGGTTATTTTAGTCATTTCAATATAGTATATTATATTTTTTATGAAATATAAAGAAATAATTTGCAAATATATTTATATTTGGTTACAATATAAGTTGCGTTTATAGGCGCATATATATAAACAAGAGGATTTATATGGGAATTAATGTAAAATTACAGGTGTTTGAAGGACCACTTGATCTTCTGCTTCACCTGATAGATAAGAATAAAGTTAATATATATGATATACCTATTGTGATGATTACAGAGCAGTATATGGAATATGTTGACAACATGGATAAGGAAGATCTGAATGTTGTCAGTGAGTTCCTTGTAATGGCGGCAACTCTTCTTGATATCAAATCAAGAATGCTTCTTCCTAAAGAAGTCAACGAGGAAGGCGAGGAGGAAGACCCAAGAGCAGAACTTGTTGAGAAGCTGTTAGAGTACAAGCTGTTCAGGTATATGTCATACGAGTTAAAAGATAAACAGGTGGATGCACAGAAAGCATTTTACAAAGAACCAACGATTCCCCCAGAGGTTGAGGCGTATAAGCCACCGATTAATATGGAGGAGCTTATAGGTGATACAACGCTTGCCAAGCTGAATACCATATTTCAGGAGGTAATGAAGCGTAAAGAGGAAAAGATAGACCCAATCAGAAGCAAATTCGGCAAGATTGAAAAAGAAAAAGTAAGCATGGCGGATAAGGCTTTAGAGGTAAAGGAATATATAACTAAGCATAAAAAGTTTTCATTCAGACAGATGCTTGAAAATAACAATTCAAAAGAGTCTGTTATTGTCACATTTCTTGTAATGCTTGAGCTTATTAAGACTGGAATAGTCGAGGTGGTTCAGGAGGGGACATGCAGTGAGATAGAGGTGACTGTTGTAGGTAATCCGCAGGATATGGGCGATATAGAGGAAGCTTAATGATTAATGCTTATGTTACGGAGGAATAGATAATGGATATAGATAGAATTGAAGCTGTTATTGAAGCTGTGCTGTTCACTATGGGAGAGTCGGTGTCTGTAGATAAGCTTGCGGCTGCGATTGGACATGATGAGGAGACAACCATAAAGATTGTTCATAATATGATGGATAAGTATGAGGCTTCTAACAGAGGTATCAAAATCATAGAATTGGAAAATGCGTTCCAGATGTGTACCAAGCAGGAATTTTATGAGGATTTGATTAAGGTGGCATCAGCACCTAAAAAATACGTCCTCACAGATGTATTGCTTGAAACACTTTCAATAATTGCATATAAGCAGCCTGTCACTAAGATAGAGATTGAAAAGATAAGAGGCGTAAGCTGTGAGCATGCTGTCAACAAGCTTGTGGAGTATGGTCTAGCAAAGGAGCTTGGAAGGCTTGATGCACCGGGAAGACCTATGCTTTTTGGCACGACAGAGGAATTTTTACGTGCATTTGGCGTTACATCGATAGATGAGCTTCCGGTTATCAGTGAGGAGGTCATTGAGAGATTCAAGGATGAAGCTGAGATGGAGATAAAGGCTGACAACGCTGATGATTATGACGAGAACCAATTAACACTTAATATATAGTTTAATAGAGAGGAGTCTGGCTATGGAAAGAAAAGCTGCATGGGACATTTATGATGAAGAGGGAAGAAAGAAGGTTTTTGAGTTCGCAGAGAATTATAAGAATTTTATCTCTGACTGCAAGATAGAAAGAGAATGTGTAAAGCGTTCTGTAGAACTTGCAAAAGAGCAGGGCTACAAAGACCTCAATGACTACATCAAAGATAAAAAGCCTCTTAATGCAGGTGATAAGGTATATGCGGTTAACAAGGACAAGGCTATTGTTTTGTTTGTTATAGGTAAGAAGCCTATAGAAGAGGGAATGAATATATTAGGCGCACATATTGATTCGCCAAGACTTGATATCAAACAGAATCCTTTATATGAAGATACAGGACTTGTACTGCTTGATACACATTACTATGGTGGAATTAAGAAGTATCAGTGGGTGACACTTCCTATGGCACTTCACGGTGTAGTTGCCTTGAAATCAGGAGAGGTTATAGAGGTTACAATAGGTGAGAAGGCTGATGAGCCGGTAGTTGGAATATCAGATTTACTTATACATCTTGCTTCTGAGCAGATGCAGAAAAAGGCAGACAAAGTAGTTGAAGGCGAGGATTTGAATGTCCTTGTAGGAAGCATGCCAGCCGTAAAGAAGGAATCATCTGATGACAAAGAAGAGAAAGAAAAGGAACCTGTAAAAGCAGCTATCCTTGAACTGTTAAAGTCACAGTATGGCATTGAGGAAGAAGATTTCCAGTCAGCAGAGCTGTGCGTTGTGCCAGCAGGCCCAGCCAGAGATTATGGTCTTGACAGAAGCATGATAATCGGATACGGACATGATGACAAGGTATGTGCATATCCATCACTTATTGCACAGTTAGAGTCATCATCACCAGAAAGAACAAGTGTGTGCATCCTTGTAGATAAAGAGGAGATTGGAAGTGTCGGTGCTACTGGCATGCATTCAAGATTCTTTGAGAACACAGTTGCAGAAGTATTAGACAGGGCAGGACAGTATTCTGACCTGGCATTAAGAAGAGCTTTAGCTAATTCTAATATGTTATCATCAGACGTTAATTCAGCATATGATCCTAATTATGCGAGCGTGAGTGAGAAGAAGAATACAGCATATTTTGGCAAAGGTGTTGCGTTTATCAAGTATACTGGTTCAAGAGGCAAGGCTGGTTCTAATGATGCTTCAGCAGAGTATATTGCAAAGTTAAGAAAGATTATGGATGATGCAGGTGTAATATATCAGACAGCGGAACTTGGACGGGTTGATGCTGGCGGTGGTGGAACTATCGCTTATATTATGGGCAATTATGGCATGAATGTAATTGACAGCGGAGTAGGTGTCCAGAATATGCATGCACCATATGAGGTTATAAGCAAAGTCGATTTATACGAGGCTTATAGAAGCTACAAAGTATTTCTTGAGAAATGCTAGAAAGGCAGCAGGAAAGATAATATTATGAAATGGAATAAATATACAATAAACACTACAACACAGGCAGTTGACTTACTTAGTGCAACACTTGCAGAGTGTGGGATAGAGGGAATAGAAGTCGAGGATAATGTACAGCTTACACAGGAAGAGGCTAAGACTATGTTCGTAGATTTCATACCAGACCTTCCACCAGATGAGGGACTTGCAAAGGTGAATTTCTATCTTGATTCAGATGAGGATAATGAGCCTGTGCTTGCAAGAGTAAGAGAAGAGATAGAAGATTTAAGAACATTTACAGATATCGGAGAAGGAACTATAACTGAGAGCCAGACAGAGGATAAGGACTGGATTAACAACTGGAAACAGTACTGGCATACATTCTCAATTGGAGATTTATATATCAAGCCAACATGGGAAGAAGAGACTGAAGAGATGAAAGGTCATCCAGTACTCTCAATTGATCCGGGAACAGCATTTGGAACAGGCTCACATGAGACAACAAGAATGGTTATAAGACAGTTACAGAAGTATGTTAAAAAGGATGATGAAATCCTTGATGTCGGATGCGGAAGCGGAATTCTCTCAGTTGTCGCATTAAAATATGGCGCTAAGCATGCTCTTGGAACAGACCTTGACCCTAATGCCATAATTGCATCAGAAGAGAATGCACAGCAGAATGGCATTAAGGCTGGAGAGCTTGAGGTTATTGAGGGCAATATAATTGATGATAAGGCTGTTCAGGACAGATGTGGATATGAATGTTATGATATTGTATGCGCTAATATTCTTGCAGATGTTCTTATACCTTTGTCATCAGAGATAACAAGGCATATGAAGCATGGCGCTTATTTTATAACTTCTGGAATTATCGACAGCAAGGAAGAAGAGGTTGCATCTGCATTCAGAAACAATGACGAACTTGAGATAGTTGAGATTAACCATGATGGCGAGTGGGTTAATATCACTGCTGTCAGAAAGTAATTAGTGATTTAGTGTACGGAGGAGTGTATGTATCATTTTTTTGCCATGCATGAAAATATTCATGATGATTACATTGACATTGTAGGAAGTGATGTTAATCATGTTAAGAACGTATTGCGCCTTGCAGTAGGTGATGATGTGCTTATAAGCAGTGGCGATAATGTTGATTATACATGTAAGATTGCAAGTGAGTCAGATGACTGTATAAGGGCTGACATAATATCAAAGGATGAGGTCGGCAGGGAGCTTCCATCCAAAGTTTACCTGTTTCAGGGACTGCCAAAGGGTGATAAAATGGAGCTTGTTATACAGAAGATGATTGAACTTGGGGCATATGAGATTGTGCCGGTTTCAATGAAAAGAAGCGTTGTTAAACTGGATGCCAAGAAAGCCAAGTCCAAAGTTGAAAGATGGAATGCTATAGCGCAGTCTGCGGCAAAGCAGAGCAAGAGAAGTATTATGCCTGTGGTGCATGAGGTGTGTACATTTAAGCAGGCACTTGAATATGCTGAAAGCCTTGATATCAAGCTGCTGCCATATGAGTGTGCTGAGGGGATGAAACACACTAAAGATGTTATTAACTCAATTAATAACGGTCAGAGTGTTGGCATATTTATCGGCCCCGAGGGCGGATTTGACTCATGTGAGCTTGAAGATGCTAAGGAACATGGATGGGATATAATAACGCTTGGAAAGAGAATTTTGAGGACTGAGACAGCAGGTATGATGCTTATGTCTGTGCTTATGTACAATATGGAGGAATAAAGTGGAAGTTTATCTTGACAATGCTGCCACAACAAAGGCGGCAAAGGAAGTTGTTGATATTGTAACACATGTTATGCTGAAAGATTATGGTAATCCATCATCCAAGCATTTAAAAGGTGTTGATGCGGAAAAGTATGTAAAGAATGCAACACAGATAATTGCAAAGACATTGAAGTGCCAGGAAAAAGAGATTGTGTATACATCAGGTGGTACAGAGTCTAATAACATGGCAATTATTGGTGCAGCAATGGCTAATAAAAGAAAGGGCAATCATGTGATTGTCTCATCTGTTGAACATTCATCAGTTAAAGAACCATTTAATTTCCTTGAACAGCAGGGATATAAAGTTACATTTCTTCCAGTTGATTCCAAGGGGAATGTTTCGCTTGAGGCATTAAAAGAGGCACTTGATGATGAGACTATACTTGTATCAACTATGATGGTTAACAACGAGATAGGTACAATTGAGCCGATAGAAGAGATTTCTAAGATTGTAAAAAGCTATAACGAAGATATAGTATTTCATGTGGATGCCATACAGGCTTATGGTAAATTAAAAATTATACCTAAGAAGCTTGGAATAGACCTGCTTACAGTAAGCGGACATAAGATTCACGGGCCAAAGGGAACAGGATTTATATATATCAAAGATAAGACAAGATTAAAGCCTATTATATTGGGCGGCGGTCAGCAGAAAGGAATGCGTTCAGGCACAGAAAATGTTCCGGGAATTGCAGGACTTGGCAAAGCTGTTGAATTAATATATAATGCTGATTTTGATAAGAAACAGCAGGATATGTATGAGCTTAGAAAATGGTTTGTGTCCGAATTGTGCAAAATTGAAGGTGTTACAATTAACGGAAGCGAAGAGAATGCAGCATGGCATGTTGTAAGTGCAAGCTTTGATGGAATCAAGGCGGAGGTGCTTTTACATGCGCTGGAGGATAAAGGAATATATGTGTCATCAGGTTCAGCATGTTCTTCTAACAGACCTGGACTCAGCTCTACACTTGTGGCTATAGGACTTGATAACAAACTGCTTGATTCAACTATAAGATTCAGCTTTTGTTTTGAGACCACAAAGGAAGAACTGGAATATACAATAAGTGAACTTAATAACCTTCTGCCAGTTCTTAGGAAGTATCGTAGTTATTAATTAATACAGAAATGAGGAATTATATGTACAAGGCTTTTTTGATAAAATATGGCGAAATCGGAGTTAAAGGTAAGAACCGATATTTATTTGAAGATGCACTGGTTAAGCAGATAAGATATGCGTTAAAGGATATAGACGGCGATTTTGAAGTGTCTAAGGAAAACGGAAGAATATATGCAACAGCTAATGCAGAATTCGATTATGATGAGGCTGTAAGTGCCCTTCAGAGAGTGTTTGGAATAATAGGCATATGTCCTGTTGTCCAGATTGAAGACAATGGATTTGATGACCTTGCAGAGCAGGTTATTAAGTATATCGATATGGCATACCCTGATAAGAATTTTACTTTCAAGGTTAATGCCAGAAGAGCAAGAAAGAATTATCCAATGGATTCAATGGAGATTAATATGGAACTTGGCGGAAGAATACTAGATGCCTATCCAGAATTAAAGGTTGATGTCCATAATCCGGATGTTTTATTACAGGTAGAGATTAGAAATGTTATTAATATATATTCTGTTGAGATAGCAGGTCAGGGCGGTATGCCAATCGGAACTGCCGGTAAAGCCATGCTTCTTTTATCAGGTGGTATAGACAGTCCTGTTGCAGGTTACATGATTTCTAAGCGAGGAGTTTCACTTGAGGCAACATATTTCCATGCTCCACCATATACAAGTGAGAGAGCTAAGCAGAAGGTCGTAGACCTTGCAAGAATTGTATCTAAGTACTCTGGACCAATAACACTTAATGTTGTTAATTTTACAGATATACAGCTTGCAATATATGAGAAATGCCCTCATGATGAGCTTACAATTATCATGAGAAGATATATGATGAAGATAGCAGAGCATCTTGCCAAGGAAAGTGGATGCCTTGGACTTATAACTGGTGAAAGCATAGGCCAGGTGGCAAGCCAGACAATGCACAGTCTCTATTGTACTAATGAGGTATGTACTCTGCCAGTATTCAGACCAGTTATTGCATTTGATAAGCAGGATATTATTGATATATCTGAGAGAATTGGAACATATGAGACATCAATCCAGCCATTTGAGGACTGTTGTACTATATTTGTTGCAAAGCATCCAGTTACAAAGCCTAACCTGAATATTATCAAGAATGATGAGCATCATCTTGATGATGTTATAGATGAGCTTATGAAGAAGGCTTTGGATACAGTTGAAAAGATTATTGTAAAATAAAACAAAAATAGCGTCCGTTCAGATGAACAGACGCTATTTGATGCTTAGTGTAATGTTAAATTATTATACCATGTAAGGTGAGAGAACTGATAAAATTGTATCAATTTCGTTATCTGCATGAATGTTTAAGTCGATTGGTTTTGAAAGGTCAAGACTGAAGATACCCATGATTGATTTAGCATCGATAACATATCTTCCTGATACCAGATCAAAATCAACATCGAATTTTGTAATGTCATTAACGAAAGATTTTACTTTATCGATTGAATTGAGTGAAATTTTAACTGTTTTCATAAGAACCTCCTAGAAAATTCAATAATTATTGATATTTATTATAATAAGAGTTTAGGTTGGGGATGTCAACTAATATCGTTAGATTTGTGACAAACTATTATAGATTATTTGTTTAAGGAGAAATATATGAGTAAGGTAGCAATACATAGTCTTGGCTGCAAAGTTAATTCATACGAATCTGAATCTATGGAGCAGCTTCTAAAAAAGGCTGGATTTGAGATTGTTCCGTTTGAAGATGATGTTTTAGCTGATATATATATTATTAATACATGCTCGGTTACTAACATAGCTGACAGAAAATCAAGACAGATGCTTCACAAAGCAAAGAAAATGAATCCAGATGCTGTCGTTATTGCGGCGGGATGCTATGTCAATGCAGATGCAAAGAAGGCTGCAGAGGATAATGCTGTAGATATTGTATTGGGCAATAATAACAAGATTAATATAGTTGATGTCATTAACCAGTATTACTCAGATCACAATAAGAATCATCTTGTATGCGATATCAATAAAGAGTCTGAATATGAAAGTCTGTCTATTGATGAGGTTAATGAGCATACAAGAGCGTATATCAAGATACAGGATGGCTGCAACCAGTTCTGCTCATATTGCATCATACCTTACACAAGGGGAAGAATCAGAAGCAGGGAGCTTACAGATATTGTTAATGAGGTAAAGACTCTTGTTGATAAGGGATACAAGGAAGTTGTACTTACAGGAATTCATCTTTCATCATATGGTGTTGACAATGGTAAAGGTTCGCTGATGGAAGTTATAGTTGAGCTCAGTAAGATAGATAAGCTTGAAAGAATCAGACTTGGCTCATTAGAACCAAGAGTTATAACAGATGAATTTGCATCTACTATAAGCAAGATTGATAAAGTGTGTCCTCATTTCCACCTGTCATTACAGAGTGGATGCGATACTGTGCTTAAGAGAATGAATAGAAAATATAACTCAGCAGAGTATTATGACAAATGTATGCTTTTGAGAAAGTATTTTAATAATCCTGCTCTTACAACAGATGTTATAGCAGGGTTCCCGGATGAGACAGATGAAGAATTTGAGATAACACGAAAGTTCTTAGAGAAGGTGGCGTTCTACGAGGTACATGTATTTAAGTATTCGAGAAGGAAAGGGACTGTTGCTGACAGGATGCCTAACCAGATTGATGAGAAGGTAAAGACAGAGAGAAGCAATATACTTCTTAACCTTACATCAGAAATGAAATTAAAATATATAAAAGAACATATAGGCAGGAGTGAGAGAGTACTGGTAGAGGAGAAGACAATTATTGATGGAGAAGAGTATTCATATGGATATACTCCTGATTATATAAGGGTACGCTTCCTTTCAGATGAGGCGGTAAAGGTTAACCAGAGCTATGATGTAGACCTTTTGACAGTAGATAATTACGGTGTTGTGACAGGAAATTACAAAAAAAATTAAAAAATTACAAAAAAGGTGTTGACAGTTTGTAAAATAGGTGTTATTCTATCATAGCTGTCGGCGAGAACGACACACAACAAAAACTTAAAAGCCTAGTAAACACAAGGCTTTAAGCATATAGAACCTTGATAACTGAACAGTAAAACAACCCTGAAAATTCTTTAAGAATTTCAGCGATTAAACATCGTTTAATCGATTTTTACGAACTGTCTTGAGAAATCAAGACATCCTTAATTCAGTAAAGAAGATTGGAGACAATCTTTAATACGGAAGCTATTTTAGCTAGTTAGTTCAAAACTAACCAGACAAACACTTTTTATGAGAGTTTGATCCTGGCTCAGGATGAACGCTGGCGGCGTGCTTAACACATGCAAGTCGAACGAAGCACTCTAATTGATTTCTTCGGAATGAAGTTTTTGTGACTGAGTGGCGGACGGGTGAGTAACGCGTGGGTAACCTGCCTCATACAGGGGGATAACAGTTGGAAACGGCTGCTAATACCGCATAAGCGCACGATACCGCATGGTATAGTGTGAAAAACTCCGGTGGTATGAGATGGACCCGCGTTGGATTAGCTAGTTGGTGAGGTAACGGCCCACCAAGGCGACGATCCATAGCCGACCTGAGAGGGTGACCGGCCACATTGGGACTGAGACACGGCCCAAACTCCTACGGGAGGCAGCAGTGGGGAATATTGCACAATGGGGGAAACCCTGATGC
>URGC01000049.1 GCA_900547255.1 uncultured Eubacterium sp.
CTGTGACGGCTTGGTCCACCAACACAGCCGCCTTCACATACCATTCCCTCAATGAAATCTGCAGGGAGTTTTCCTATTTTAAGAAGTGTAAGTGCTTTCTTACATTCGGCAGCACCTGAACATTTTTCTATATTGAATTTATCAGGGTCAGCACCTGCTTCACGCATACACTGTGCAACAGCAGCGGAAACACCGCCTCCGTTACCGAATCTTTTACCATATATGCTTGCCTGCTGGTCGCTGTTTTCCTCAGGCTCAAGAACTACTTCTTTAGCTCGCATCATTGCTCTGAATTCACCGATTGTAAGTACGAAATCAGCATTTCCCTGACCCTTATATTCCTGCTTTTCATTCTTCTTGGCTATACATGGTCCGATAAATACGGTTATTGTATCAGGATCTTCTGACTTAATAAGTCTTGAAAGTGCAAACATAGGGGATATAGTTGTTGATATATGTTCTGCAAGCTCAGGATACTGTTTCTTAATCAGATTAACAAATGCAGGACAGCATGATGTAGTCTTCTTCTTGCCAGCCTCATATGCCGCAATCCATTCATCTGCCTCACTTGCCGCTGTTAAGTCACCACCAAGGCCGACTTCTATCATATCTGAGAAGCCGAGCTTCTTACATGCTGTTCTTATACTTGACATAGTAATGTCCGCACCGAACTGACCTTCCATAGCTGGAGCAAACATGGCAACAACATTTTTACCTTCACGGATTGCATTGATAACTGAAACAATATCAGCCTTAGAGCCGATAGCTCCAAATGGGCATCTGTGGATACATTTACCACATCTGATACATTTATTATCATCAATTACACAGATTCCGTCTTCATCCATAGTGATAGCACCAACCGGACAGGCTTTCTTGCATGGTCTGATAAGGTCGGCAATCGCATTGTATGGACAGGCCTTTGCACACATTCCACACTCTTTACATTTGTCAGGCTCTATGTAAGCTCTGTCTCTTCCCATAGTGATGGCTCCGAACTTGCAGGCCTGCTGACAGGCTCTTGCCATACATTTTCTACAGTTATCAGTAACAATATAATGTGAAAGTGCACAGTCGGCACAGGCTGAACCGATTACCTGTATTACATTGTCAGACTCTTCCTGACCATTATCGTTAGGTGCTAACCCTTCGGCAAGTCGGATTCTCTGTCTTATTATCTCTCTTTCTTTATATACACAGCAACGGAACTTAGGTCTAAGACCCGGTATCATTCTGAAAGGAAGTTCTTCCTTTTCTTCCTCAAGAGTTCCGGCATACGCAAGCTTCGCTACCTCGTAATTAACCTCATGTTTGATTTTAACAATTGTTGCATCATTCGTTAACATAATCTCATCCTCCATTGTATCTCATACACTAAATCTGATGCTTTCAGTGTTTTCTATTCTTGTTACAATTGTTATAATTTTATCATATTCCAATTTTAGATACAACACAAACTCCTGCGAAATTCATTGCCATCACATAATTTATCCTCTATAATAAATTATGTTTTTATAATTAAAATAAATTCAGGAGGGTTTTTATAATGAGCAACACACATGATATACCTTACAAGATTTATCTTGAAGAAAACGAGCTTCCTAAAGCATGGTACAATGTCCGCGCTGATATGAAGAACAAACCAGCACCATTGCTTAACCCAGCTACTTTAAAGCCTATGACAGCAGACGACTTAAGCGCCGTATTCTGTGATGAGCTTATCGCACAGGAGCTTGATGACACTAATCCATATATTGATATTCCAGCAGAAATCCTTGATTTCTACAAGATGTACCGTCCATCACCACTTGTAAGAGCTTACTGCCTTGAGAAAAAGCTTGGCACACCAGCTAAAATCTACTACAAGTTCGAGGGTAACAACACATCCGGAAGCCACAAGCTCAACTCAGCAATTGCACAGGCTTACTATGCCAAGAAGCAGGGACTTAAAGGTGTAACAACAGAGACAGGTGCTGGTCAGTGGGGTACAGCCCTCTCTATGGCATGTTCTTACTTTGGTCTTGATTGTCAGGTATACATGGTTAAGGTATCTTATGAGCAGAAGCCTTTCAGACGTGAAGTTATGCGTACATATGGCGCAACTGTAACACCTTCACCTAGCACAACAACTGAAGTCGGCAAGAAGATTCTTGCTGAGCACCCAGGCACAACAGGAAGTCTTGGCTGTGCAATTTCAGAGGCTGTTGAAGCTGAATCTAAGCAGGAAGGCTACAGATACGTATTAGGAAGCGTACTTAATCAGGTACTTCTTCACCAGACAGTTATCGGTCTTGAAACTAAGACTGCCCTTGATAAATATAACATCACTCCTGATATTATCATAGGATGCGCCGGCGGCGGTTCTAACCTCGGTGGACTTATCTCTCCATTTGCTGGAGAAATGTTAAGAGGCGAGAAAGATTATCAGATAATCGCAGTTGAGCCTGCATCATGCCCTAGCCTTACAAGAGGTGTATTCGCATACGACTTCTGCGATACTGGTAAGGTATGCCCTCTTGCCAAAATGTATACATTAGGAAGCGGATTTATCCCATCTCCTAACCACGCTGGTGGATTACGTTATCACGGCATGAGCCCAGTTGTTTCACAGCTCTACCACGACGGAATTATCGAAGCAAGAAGCGTTGAGCAGACTTCTGTATTTGAAGCTGCTGAACAGTTTGCAAGAGTTGAGGGAATCCTTCCAGCTCCTGAGAGCAGCCACGCAATCCGCGTTGCAATCGATGAAGCCATGAAGTGCAAGGAAACAGGCGAAGAGAAGACTATTGTATTCGGTCTTACAGGAACAGGTTACTTTGATATGGTTGCATATGAGAAGTTCAACAATGGTGAGATGACCGATTACATCCCATCTGACGAGGACTTAAAGCCAGGATTTGAAGGAATTCCAAAATTCCCAGGTAATGAATTCTAGTTTTGGATTTATGGCTAAAAACAACTATCAAAAATCCAAAAAAGCCAGTTGGTCACTTCGCTAAACCTGACTATTGGCTGATATAAATAAAAGTTGCGTAGAAATCCATTTTCGCAAAGAATCATGGATTTTTCCGCAACTTTTATTCATTTTCAGCTAAATCAATATTTTTTTATTCAAAATCAGGACATATTGGATTTATTTCACACATTCAGCTTATTTCAGCCAAACCTTACTATTTCAAAAATTTACATAACTTGAATAGACATAACATCTTTGCTATCCCGCATATCTACCCCAGTGCCACATCCAGCACCATCATAAGCGCGAATCCTGCGGCTGCTGCCACAGTTCCTATATTGCTGTGATTTCCTGCCTGTGATTCAGGAATAAGCTCCTCTATGACAACGTACATCATGGCTCCTGCCGCAAATGACAACAGATACGGAAGCACCACTGATATCTGCGCCGCAAGCACTATTGTGATGGCACCGCCTATAGGCTCAACTGCGCCGGATAACACTCCACATATGAATGCTTTGCCTTTATTCATGCCCTCTACACGCAGAGGCATGGAAATGATTGCTCCCTCCGGGAAATTCTGGATAGCTATACCTATAGCAAGTGCCATGGCTCCTGCCGCCGTAACACCTGAGCCAGCCGCCGCTGCCGCATAAGCAACACCTACCGCCATTCCCTCCGGGATATTATGTAATGTGACCGCAAATAACATCATTGTCGTTTTGGAAAGCGTTGTCTTAGGGCCTTCCGGCTTATCACTTTCAAGATGGAGATGCGGAATCACCGTATCAAGTAACAGAAGAAATGCTATTCCAAACAGGAATCCAACAACCGCCGGAACCCAGCTTATTATGCCAGCCTCATTTGCCATATCAATAGACGGAATGAGAAGCGACCACACAGATGCTGCAATCATAACGCCTGCTGCAAACCCTATAAGGGCCTTCTCAAGCAGCGCATTAATCTTATTCTTCATAAGAAAAACCATTGCTGCGCCAAGTGACGTTCCCGCAAACGGAATTCCAAGAATAATCAATTCACTCATACAATCCTCCTTATGTTATTGACTATTTAAACTTGTGCGAGTAAACTCATTCCGATGAAATATAATACACACCAAAACGGAGGCTCACATGAATAACAAAATTACAATACGTGGAGAATTCGCACTCGTATTCGCTGTCTTAATCAACAGCCTTGGAGTTATACTTATGCTCTATTCAGGCTCAGGAATATCAGCCATCTCCAGCGTACCATACGCATTTAACAGAGTAATGCCATTCCTTACATTAGGAACATGGACTTATATATTTCAGGGACTGCTCGTATGCAGCCTTATGATTCTAAGAAAAAGGTTCGTAGCTCCATACCTTTTCAGCTTCGTTGTAGGTTTTACATTCGGACAATTCCTTGACCTGCATGAAATGTGGATATACGCACTTCCTCACAGCATACCATGCAGAATTTTATATTTTGTATTAAGCTACCTTATTATAAGCTTTGGTATCGCACTTTCTAACCGCTGCCAGCTCCCTATTACACCTACAGACCTCTTCCCAAGAGAGCTTGCTGATATAACAGGAATTGATTACGCCAAAATCAAGATTTCATTTGACGTAATCTGCCTCGTTGTTACTGCGTGCCTTACAGGAATTTTCCTTCACCGTATCGAAGGTCTTGGTATCGGCACTATTGTTGCTGCTTTCACAATGGGAAAAGCAGTCGCATTTATGGGTAATCTGATTGACAGACGCTTCCAGTTCGTACCATTCATGTCACCAAAGAAGCAGCCTGTCAGAGAATAGATTACAGGTAAATCGACTACGCGGACTATTGTCCCATCTGAAGACGTACCATATTAGAATATATACCATCTTCTTTAATAAGTTGTGCAGGATTACCTTCCTGCGCAACTTTTCCTTTATCTATAACAACTATCTTATCTGCGCCAGATACCGTACGCATACGATGTGCTATGATAATAACAGTCTTATCCTTGATAAGCTTAGAAATCGCCTGCTGGATAAGAGTCTCATTCTCCGCATCAAGTGATGCTGTCGCCTCATCAAGAAGTGTGATTGGAGAATCTTTAAGCAACGCTCTTGCTATAGAAATTCTCTGACGTTCACCACCTGAAAGAGCCGAACCATTCTCGCCAATCATTGTATTGTAGCCATCTGGAAGCTTTCTTACAAATTCATCACACTGCGCTTCTTTCGCCGCCTGGATTACTTCCTCATCTGTTGCGCCTTTCCTTCCGATTCGGATATTCTCCATAATCGTATTATTAAACAGTGTTACATCCTGAAATACAATAGAATAAGCTGATAATAATTTCTCCGGGTCAACTGTAGAAATGTCCTTACCGCCGAGTGTTATCTTACCGCCATCAGCATCAAAGAATCTCGCCGCAAGCTTTGAAACTGTTGATTTACCACCGCCTGATGGACCGATAAGAGCTGTTACCTCACCCTGTTTTGCTGTAAATGATACATCTGAAAGTACTGTCTCTCCTGCCTCATACGCAAACTTAACATGTGAAAATTCAATGTCGTAGCTGTTGACATTAAGGTCATCTGTGCCACTCTGCACCGGATAATCTGTTATCGCATTCATTCTCTCAATATTGGCATCCTGCGCGATTACCGCGGCAAGATTCATAAGAGTTCCCTGCATTGGCTCATATATTCTTGATGCAACAAGAATGTACATAAAGAACACTGCAACGCTCAGCTTTCCCTGTGACAAAAGGTAAGCTCCGACAAGTGCTGTTGTTCCAATACCAAATTTAAGAATACATGAAGCTGTTATAACATATACTGCTGTTCCAAGCTCTGCCCTGAAACTCTCTTTTTCAAGGTCTTTCATCTTATCCTTCAAGCCTTCTATGTATTTGCCTTCAGCATTGTATGACTTCAAATCCTTGGCTGTCTCAAGATACTCTGTAAGACCGTCCTCCTGTACAAGCACACATTTTCTCTTTCTCCTTGATATGCCACGCTGTACATTGCCAGAGCATATAATTATAAGCAGTGCAACCGGAAGCACCCACATAGATGCAATTGCCATTCTCCAGTCAAAGAAGAAAAGGCTTATGGCAATTATAACTGTTGATATTATTGAGCTGAAAAACTGTGGCATAACGTGCGAGAAGTTGTGCTCAAGCACTGTACAGTCCCCAAGAATTGTAGCTGTAAGATCTGACAGATCCTTTTTGCCAAAGAAAGCAAGCGGAAGCTCTCTTAACTTCTCAGCAAGGTTAATTCTTCTGTGTTCACTCTCAATATATGTTGCAAAGAAAGATGAATTGTACTGCATGTAAAATATAACGAAAAATGCAATAAGTATCACCACGCTTGACACGATATATTTTGCAATATTATCTTTAGGCACACTGCCATCAATCATATTGAGTGTCAGGTAATAAAGCACGGCAACAGGAGCCATCAGAAGAAGATTCTGAATTGTTGTTATTGCTGTACATTTAACAAAATCTGCTGCACCCTTTCTGGTCAGTGCATATCTTTTCATAAGCTTTTCTATCATAATGCTCCACCAACCTTCCATGTAATTGATTTCTGGTACTCGTTCCACATATGTCTGTAGCCGGTATCTTCACTGCCGCTGTTAAGAAGCTCATCATGTGTACCACTTTCTATAATTTTACCTTCTGAGAGCACATAAATCTTATCTGCATCTCTCACAGTTGAAAGTCTGTGGGCAATCATTATAACTGTCTTATTCTTACCTATCTCATCAAATGCTTTCTGCACCAGTGCTTCATTTTCTGGATCAGCAAATGCTGTCGCCTCATCAAGAATTACGATTGGCGAATCCTTTAAAATAGCTCTGGCAATAGCTATACGCTGTGTCTCACCACCTGACAGATATATTCCCTTAGTTCCAAGCATTGTATCTATGCCATCTGGAAGCTTTTCAATAATATCATCACACTGTGCAAGATGGAGGGCCTCCATCATATCCGCCTCTGTTGCATCTGATTTAGCCATTTTAAGATTTTCTCTTATAGTAGCTTTGAGAAGCTTGTTATTCTGGAACACATAAGATATCATCTGGTTTAATTCATCTTTAGGAATATCTTTGATGTTAGTTCCACCTATCTTAATGCTTCCCTTAGTCACATCAAAAAATCTTGCTATAAGGGCTGCTGTTGTACTCTTACCGCCGCCAGATGGTCCCACAAATGCTACATGTGCGCCATTTGGTATTGTAATTGACATGTCAGATACCGCCATCTTGTCGGCACCATCATACTGATATGAAACATTTTCTAATTCAATATCATAGTTATCTATTATCTTATTATTGTCCGATTCTTTCAATGGCTCCAACGCAAGCAGTGCATCAACACGGTTGAGAGAATCCTCAACGAGCATGTTATTCTCGCTCATGAATATTATCTTCTGGAATGTTGTAGTAACCAGTGGTGTGAATATTACATAGAAAAGGAAGTTAACAATAAACTTCTCGTCAATCACACCATTTCTTGTGACAAATAAAGCTACACACGTAAGGAATGCAAATGTTGAATTGATTGCCACCTCAAATCCAACCATCGGGCCTCTCGCCTGCTTTGTGTATGATATACAGAACTTACCATAAGAACTGATTGCATCCCTGAATCTCTTGAACGTGAATACTGACTGTCCAAATGTCTTGACAACCGGCATTCCTCTTACATACTCAACAGCCTCGTTGTTCATATCTTCAAGAGAATCCTGATAGCGTTTCATATCGGCTGCCATCTTCTTTCCCATCATTCCCATCATGCTTACCAGCGCAATTCCAATAGGAATAAGGCTTACAAGTCCTAATTTCCAGTCAAATATGAATAAAATGACAATAATTGCAACTGGTGTAACCATTGCGTTCGCTGTATCTGGAAGCTGGTGTGCCAAATATGTCTCAGTAGCTGCCGCCGACTCAAGAATTATTTTCTTCATCTTACCGCTTCCCATCTGCTCGATTGAGCCAACAGGAAGTCTCTTTACATGGTCGATTGCCTTGAATTTGATGTTAGTGGCAATTCTGAATGCCGCTCTGTGCGAGCAAAGCAGTGCAATAAAATATAAAACCATGCTTATAAGTGCCATAATAACTGCCATCCAGCCATTATGCACAATTCCTTCTGCCTTTGAAAAATCCGGCATAACCTCAATTACTTCTTTAATTATCTTCCACAGATAAACAAATGGAAACAGTGCAAATACCGCACTTGCTGCTGACAGAATAAGCGATACATATGTATATGCCTTGTATTGTCCTGCATATTCCATCAGCCTTGAAAAAGCAGATTGTTTCTTCTCTTTCACTTTCTTACTCTCCCTTCTTATACCCTGCCGGGCACTTTGTATATAATAATGAAGCCAGAATGTGTTATCAGATATTATCATAATTCAAGCCCGAAAAGATTCGACCAGCCTGCTGTATAGAACTGTCTTAGCTGCTCAAGATAGCCTACTGCATCTTTAATCTTATCTCTATGTATCACCAGTTCAAAAAATCCACCAAACATGGCACTTACAAGGACATGTATAAGCATCGGGTCTATAGGATTAATCTTTTTTCCATCTGCCTCCATGACTTTGATAAAATCATATGTTGCCTTTGTCTCGACCTCACACATCTCATGAACCATATTCTCATACTTAGTTCCTGCGGATGCTGTAAGAAGCATAAGGAATTCATCTTCGTATTCATACATATACTCAAGCATATCCTGTAAGCAGTCATGCGAAACCTTCCCCATAAGGCTCTGCTGCTTCGCTGAATCATATTCCTTGAATTCATCCTGTGTACTGACATACATATTCATGATATGCTGGTATTTGTCATCAACAAGTGCCTTGAAAAGCTCTTCCTTGCTGTTATAATATCCATAAAATGCGCCTGTGGTAACGCCGGCATCTTTTACAATATTGCGCAGCGATGCCCCCTGAAATCCCTTTTCAAGAAATTCCTTCTTCGCGACTTCATTTATTCTGTTTAATGTGTTCTGTTCATTGCTCATATCTATATTACCTATCCTTGACAGCACCTCATATACTGCTTATTCTATGAGGTTTACATTATAATACGTATCATATTAATTTGATTATATGTTAATATAACAGTGTTATATAACACTGTTATATTAACCATACAGTATACCTAAAGTCAATATAGTAAAGCGTTATTGAGAATTTATCGTCATCTAGAAGTTTTTTTGAAAAATTTTCAAATTAATTGCAACTTTTTACCAATTTAATCTGTATATATAGTGAAAGGCAATAAGAACAACAATAATCATAACAGTTATCACAAAACATTTGTGTCAGGATATGAGAATGATATTATAGAATATGATTTTACAGAGCAGTCTAATCAGATTTTAGATAATTATATTGCCACATGGAATGATAAATTACAGGAATTAAGATAAGGAGATTATATATGGAAGCTTGTTTTGAATATTTTAATTATAATCTGGACATGTTGAGCCGCTTTAAAAAATGGCTTGAATATACTTTTAACCGGTACAGAATTGTGTCAGCTAAATACAGGATGTCCAGTGCATTAGCACTGCAAAATACTATCCCCAACGACTACCCTCCTGACATCCTGGAGGCTGACAACATTCTTGCAGAGAGGCTTATTGACACATATGGCACATCAATTTTAAGGCTTGCCTATTCGTATGTACATAATATGAGTGATTCTGAGGAAATTTTACAGGACACTCTTATGAAATATATACAGACCAGACCTGACATCACAGGTGGCAGCCAGCATGAGAAGGCATGGCTTTTACGCGTAACTGCCAACATTGCCAAGAACAGGATTGATTACAATAACGTCCGCATGACAGATGAGCTGGACGATAACCTGATTCAGGAAGAAAAGACTGACCTCGCATATGTGTGGGAGGCTGTAAAAGACCTTCCAACACAGTACCGCGAAGTAATCCACATGTTTTACTATGAAGGATACTCAACTAAAGAGATAGCAAAGATTCTGACACGCAAAGAAAGCAGCATACGTTCTGACCTTCACAGAGGACGGAACATACTCAAAACTGTATTAAAGGAGGCGTATGACTTTGAGTAAAAAGTACAATATGATTATGGAAGAGATTAATGTGACACCTGATATGCGGTTAAGAATTCTTAAAAATATCGCTAATCAGCCAAATACAACACAGACATACAAAACGGATTTATCCGGCAAGATAATACAACTTAATAGAGGCGAGACTGACTCTAAGCATTTCAGATTAAACCGCTCTACTGTGAGCATCATTGCCGCGGCGGCATGTACTGTTCTTTGCATATATGGAATATATTCGCACAACATTTCCAATGTGCCAAAGCCATCAACACCATCACATAATGTTGCGGTTCTGCCAGATGATAAGAGCACGGAATCTGATAACAAAAACTCATCTGGTGAAAACCAGACTGATACAGCTTCAAACAGTAGTCTTACCGCTGCTGACAATCAGCCAGAGCAAAGCTATGGCGAAACACCTACTGGATATCCATCTGGTGAATATGATACTCCTTCAGATAATAATGGAGCTGTTCCCGGTGAGAATACAGACAACACTATCACAGCCTCAGAAAATACTGAACCTTCAACCGAGGGAGAATTAACTATGATTGCAAGTCCATTCATAGACTGCAGCTCAATAGATGAAGCTGCTGCAATTACAGGATTTGGAATGACAGTTCCTGATTCTGTCAATGGCAATGAGATTGACCATATAAGCACTATAAGCAGAGAGACCATTCAGGTTATATATGGAGCCGACTACGATAATTCTACATATATCAGAAAAGCTGAGGGAAGCGACGATATAAGCGGCGACTATAATACCTACCGTCAGAAAAAGCAGATAACTGTTAATGGAGCTTCTGTGACTTTAAAGGGCAATAATGGCAAAATCAATGTTGCAACATGGAGCAGCAATGGGTACTCATACTCCATCAAAGTTGGTAAAGGATTCGATGAATCTTATATCACTGACTTGATATCAATGATTGAGTAGTCCCCAGCAGGAAAAGCAGTCAGTCTGTAGACAAAAAGGCACTAGGATATATCAAACCTAGTGCCTTTTTTCTTCGTATTTTGTGGAAAGCACCAATCTGGTACCTCACGCAATCTTATATTATGTAGCAATCTGATTAAAGCATAGCTCCAAAATCTGTAACTATAACCTGTCCTGTTATCGCTCTTGACTCATCACTTGCAAAGAAGAGAATAACATTAGCCACATCTTCTGCTGTACATGACTGTGCTTTGATATCGCTGTGTGTCATCATTGCACCAATCATATCCGGGTCAAGTGCCGCTGGGTCAGTTCCCATTGTCATAGGTGTGATAATATTACCTGGACATATTACGTTACATCTGATTCCGTCTTTCTGGAATCTTAAAGCTGTATGCTTAGTAAGTCCGATAACTGCTGCTTTAGATGCAACATATGCTGCACCACCGCATCCCTTCTCACCTGCAACAGAAGCAACATTTACAATTGCTGCTCCACTCTTCATTCTTTTAGAAGCCTCACGCATACATCTCATTGTGCCCTTCTCGTTAGTCTCAACAATTCTGTCCATGTCCTCATCAAGGAATCTGTCGATTGGCTTAAGTCCCTGCTCAAGAATACCAGCATTGTTGACAAGTATATCAATTCTTCCATACTTCTCTATAACCTTTTCCATAAGATTAGCTGGGTCTTCTGGCTTAGAAATGTCTGTAGCTACCGCATATATTTCGCCACCAGCTGCCTTAATCTCATCTGCCACCTCATTAAGTGCTGCCTCTCTTCTCGCAGTTATAACAACTGTAGCTCCCTCTGCCGCAAATAACTTGGCTGTAGCTGCACCAACTCCTGAATTACCCCCTGTGATAACAGCAATTTTTCCTTTTAAACGATCCATAATATGTGACCCCCTTAGCAAAATTTAGATTATATGATATCAGGTCTAACCTCTTGCATAATTACCCAAAATGCAACAGTATATCACAACATAATTTACATGCTGCAATACAATGTGAAATGTTGCAATATGCTTGATAGCCCATAATATATTTATAAAATGTAGCCGACCTGAAACCCATAACAATATTATATATGTATACAGCATAGTTGTAAATCTATGTATTTTTGTTACATAGTTCAGCTAATTGAAACCTATATATACATATCCATGTGATTTACACATAATTCTTATTAACAGGTAAATCATTAAAAATAATAATCCTGATATACTAAATTGTGTAAACACTATACGTTCAAGATTTAATTGTACTAAGTAATTATCCTAAAAAATCCCCACACCATCACTGGTGTGGGGATTAACATACTAATTATTATCTGATTATCTGTCTCTAAGCTTAAACTTAGCAACCATATCACTAAGTGTGACAGCCTGTGCTGTAAGCTCTTCAGATGTAGCTGATGTCTCCTCAGATGTAGCTGAGTTAGCCTGTACAACTTCTGCGATACGTGCGATAGCAACGTCTGCCTGCTCCATACCAGAAGCTTGTCCCATAGATACATCACTCATCTTCTTAGCGTTCTCTGCGATAGCCTGTACACCATCTACAACCTCTTTAAGTGACTCAGATGCCTCAGCGGCAATTCTGTTACCTTCGCCAACTTCATGGATAGAAGCTTCGATTAATGTTCTGGAATCTACAGCAGACTTAGCACTCTGCTCTGCAAGTGTACGAATCTGGTCAGCAACAACTGCGAATCCTCTACCTGCATCACCTGCTCTGGCTGCCTCGATTGAAGCATTAAGAGAAAGTAAGTTAGTCTGGCTTGCGATATTCTCGATTTCAGAAATGATGTTACCAATCTTCTCTGATGCCTCGCTGATACGAGCCATAGCTCCCATAAGAGCTTCCATATCCTCACGGCTGCTCTCTGCTGTGTTAGCATATCTCTGAGCTTCCTTATATGAAGCCTGAAGTGATTCTGCTGTTGACTGGATACCTTCGTTAAGGTCATTGATTGTTGCCTGCATCTCTTCAACTGTTGCAGCCTGGTCTGTTGCACCCTCTGCAAGAGCCTGTGCAGCATCTGAAAGGTTAGAAGAACCTTCTGCTACCTGCTTAGAAGCATCTTCAACACCCTTTAATGTTGAATCCATCTGACGGTTCATCTCTCTAAGACCGATGAGCAATTCATTAAATGCACCTGTGTACTGATCCTCATATTCTGTACCGATAGCAAAGTTACCATTAGCCATCTCATTAAGTAATCTTCCAGTATCGCTGATGATAAAATGAAGTCTTCCTGCCATGTTGTGGGCACTGTCAATCATCTTTGAAATCTCATCCTCTGTCTCCATAACTGGGAATGGTGAGTCAAGATCACCCTCTGCAAATGTAACAAGTCTGTCGCACATCTCTTCAAGTGGCTCATCAATACTCTTTGAAATAGCCTTGGCTAACCTGCGTGATACCATGATAGTTGCAACTACAACTGCAACAGCTAATACAAGGATAACTACAAGAAGCACCTCTAACTTAGTCTCCTCTGCATTACCCTTAGTTACATTAATCTCCATAACATTATCTAATGCATTACTAAGTGTTGTAAACTTAGGAGCAAGATCACTAAACATCATCTTCTGTGCCTGAATTGACTTGTCGTTATCTGTTGTATCACCGATTAGAATAATCTTCTGTGTTGTATCATAGAATTCCTTCCATGCTACATCAATCTGCTCTATAGCAGCCTTGCCCTCTTTAGTAATCATTATAGGTCTTACCTTTTCAAGGTCTGCTTCAAACTGTTTTACAGCTTCCTGATACTGGTCTTTCATTGAAGATATCAAATCGTTAGAATTATATCCAACAATACCTCTTGTTGCAGAACGAACCTCAGAAGCATCTTCTTTAATAGCTGCAATATCTCCCTGTGGATATGCATAATTATTGAGTACCCTTCTGTAATCTGTTGACATATACAACAGAAGTACACCAATAACAACCGCAACTATGCTGAAAGCGATAATTATTATCTTAAATACATAGCTCAATCGTTGCTTGATACTCATTGTGTTAAGTTTTTTCAACATTCTTTTATCTACCCCTTTCCGTTATATGAATAATAAAAAATATTATTCAATATATGCAACTTCGCCTATACACTGCTTTTCCTTAACTGGTTCACTGTTATCCGCATAGCCAAGTGCCGCAAGCCCGTATATTACATGGTCTGCCGGTATACCGAGTTCATCAAGAACTTTCCTTATAGCAGGTTCATCACATATTCCTGATAACTGGTTAATCCATACTGAACCAACCCCATATGAGTTAGCTGCGAGAAATATATTCTCCAATGCACATGCATTATCATCTCTTCCCCATGGGCTGTCCTTTAGATTAGATGGAATTATGATAGCTGTCGGCTCATACATATCATAACCCTCGCGATTAGTTGCCTTCTCAACAGCCTCTGCAAGCTTTGTAATCATCTCCCTGTTAGTCACAACTGTAAACTTCCATGACTGTTTTCCCATTCCACTAGGAGCGTGAAGCGCAGCATCTACTATATCTGCCATCACTTCTTTAGGAATAGGCTGTGCTGTAAATTTACGGATACTTCGTCTTGTCACAATATTGTTGATTACCTCGTTCATAACGTCCTCCTTGTGTTTTTGATATATCTTATAACTCTGGTTAATATTATAACAAATATGTGACTTCTATTAAAGTAATATTCCAAACTTTTATTATCATTCTCCAGTTGAATAATAAATAAGACGGCTCCCCTATACGGAGAGCCGCCCTGAACAATATTAAAAAGTGAGGATAGAAAATGTCCTTTTATTTATCTTTTCTCATAGCATTCTTCTTAGCTGCCTCTGCTCCAAAGAAGAGCATAGCTGCTCCTGCCATGACGAATAAGAATATCATAAAGTTATTAGCATCTGCTGTCTTAGGTGCTGTAAGTGTCTTACCTGCACTTCCATCTGCTGCTTTCTTCGCATATACAACAGCAAATGGGCTTAATTCTGTTACACTAACACTTAAACCATTGTCTCCAACAACTGGATCCATTATGTCCAAAACACCAGAATGGAGTAAATGAAGTACTGAGTATGTATACGCATCTGCATTAGTTCCATCTGGATAAGCAAATGTTAATGTAAGAGTTCCTTCAAATGTTAAAGGATTGCCATTCTTATCTGTAAGTGTAATGTCATAGTATTCTATGCCAGCACCTGATGCAATATTGATGCCCTGCTTAGCTGCAGCTTCAATAATTGACTTTGCTGTCTCTGAATCTGCTGTTGCAGGAACTGGTGTAACTACAACATTATTAAGAGATACAACATCACCAGCAGCATTTTTAACAACTGCATCTGCTGCTATTGTAGCCTTGGCAACCTCGCTGTTAGCAACATCTATTGTAACCTGCTCACCCTTGTATGGGTTGCTGTCATCACCTGATTCTCCATTATCATAGAATGAATCATCTGAATCGTCTGAATCATAACCACCTGAATTATCTGGCTGAACAGTTGGGTTAGCATTGATAACTGCTGAACTTCTGCCTGCAAGCCTTGCACCTACACCGGCTGGAGCCTTGTCTGTTAATACAAGAAGTCCATTCATGTTGATTGTTCCATTTGCATTTCTTGTAGGCTTGATATTAGTATCAAGTGATACAAACCAGTCATCTGAAACAACATTTTTAGCGCTATTCATAGACTGCTTAGTAGCTATATCCCAATAGTAATTGTTAATGCCATATACTTTGTCTTTATCCTGTGTTCCTTTAAGCTTGAACTGCTCATCTACTGATGTGTCCTTACGATAAGATAAAACACCCTTAGCAAAGAAATCAGTGTTAGCTGCTTCATTAGTATAGAAAGCTACGTTGTAACTCTCATTATTAAATGTTGTCGAATTAGATACCTGTATATCTGGACAACTGTTAGAGTCAATACCCTTTGACTTATTATTATATGAAACTGAATTAATAAGCTTGTGATAACCAGATATACTGCTTCCACCCATCTTAAATCCGTTACCGTTACCGGCATTAGTTCCATCTTCAAGGTATCCATTGCCATATGCTACACAGTTCTGGATTGTTACAGAACCAATTGAACCTGTCTCAACCTTGGCAAATAAATCCCATCCATCATCAGCATTGTTATAAGCAATACATCCATCAAACACATTGCCATCGCCGACTGTTAACTTAGCTGCGAATCCATCTGCATCCTCATAACCCTTATCTGCATTACCATATGATGTACAGTTAAGAATTGTGTTGTATGATGGCCAGTCTGACTTAGTATCAGATGAAAGCAGACGGCTTATCTGAAGTCCTGTATTACCATTGTGATATGTATTAATCTGGTCTAATACATTATGGCTTCCTGATACCTGGATACCCTTCTGGGCATCTGCTGAATGAGTTACATCAAATCCCTTGAAGTACCAGTAATCACCACCAAGTATCATACCTGCGCATTTACCACCAAAGTCAAGTACTGGACGCTCTGATGAGTTAGGGTCACCCATCATTGTAATATAATTATTTGCTGTACCATTGTTACCTCTCTCTGTCTTAACAGTATTTGAAAGGTTATATGTACCTGCCTTAAGAATAATCTGCTGACCAGGCTGTGCATATTTAACGGCTGTGTATATATCTATAGGATTGCTCTCACTTCCGTCTGCACCATATGCAGTAGTTGGAGCTACCCATATTGACTCACCAGCCTCACCAATTGTCTTATAATTTACTGTATGAGTAAATGTATATGGATCATATGATGTTAACTTGTCTCCACCCTTAGGAACATAGTTCGCATCTGGTGTAAATGTTATCTTAAAGCTGTTAGTTCCCTTTTTAAGAGTAACCTGCTTATTGTAACTTACGTTAGCAAATACCTCAGCATTTCTTACATCTACGCCGTCACCCTCAATCTTTACACGTCCATTTGCAGTAGATACAAATGTAAGTGTGTACTCAGGCTGACCAGTTGCTGTTGCAGATGTAACTGAATACTTAGGTGTTACATACTTAATTGGCTTCTCCTCTGCTGGAGCATCTTTTGCAGGATCTGTAAGCACAAGAGAAATATCTGAGAATGTTGCTCTCGCATTTCTTGATGCAAAGAAACCTGCACATACATTATCCTTGTCAATCTGGCTGAGTGCCTGAGTATCATAATACTTCTGTGTTCTTGTAACTGAGCCATCAAGACTTGAATATGTTATAAAGTAACCTGTGTTATTCTTCTGGATTGTTATATAGTAATCTGTTATTGCATCAAGTCCACTTGTTACATCTGTATTAGTTGAATTACCAATTACATTATATGTACCTGATGTAAATGATGAAGCTGATGTATCTAATGGTAATGTCTCTGTCTTAAATTCATTATTAACAGTAGCTGTATCATTAGCTTCAAGTCTTGAAAGGTTCTCAGATGTTACACCTGTTCTTGCAAGCACACCAAGACCTAACTTCATTGAAATCTTCTTACCATCATCGCTGATGTTACCTTCATCATCAACATAGTACTCTACCTTAGTTGCTATAGCCTGATATGAGTTATTCCACAATACTGTAGAATCTCCATTGACACCTGCACGGTCGGAAACCATAACACCGAAACCTTCCTGACCATTACTTAATGTCCATGAATCAGCATGTACCTTTGCACTTAATGTAAAGTTAGATGTTGTAGGTATCTTAGTATAGTAATA
>URGC01000050.1 GCA_900547255.1 uncultured Eubacterium sp.
AGTACAGGTCATCTGATACTTGTTGAGCAGTTAATTCCGTTTAAGGGAACAAGCGAGAATTTCTTTAATGTATTTGATGTCGTTATCCAGCTTGGAGCAATCCTTGCAGTAGTAGTTTTGTACTGGAGCCAGATATGGCCATTTGCACTGACTAAGCAATCGCGGGCAGGAAAGAAAGGAATGGATGCATTCTTCAAGAAAGATATATGGATGCTCTGGTTTAAGATATTAGTGTCCTGTGTTCCAGCCGCAATCATAGGAATTTTATTTGATGATTTATTCAATGCGTTATTCTATAACCCAACATGTGTTGCCATTGCACTTATTGTATTTGGTGTGGCTTTCATAATTATAGAGCGCGCTAATAAGGGTAAGAGTTTTAAGATTAACTCATTATCAGAGATTACATTTAAAACAGCAATTATAATCGGATTATTTCAGGTTATAGCGGCAATTTTCCCAGGTACTTCAAGATCAGGTGCCACAATTGTAGGTGCGCTTCTGATTGGTGTATCACGAAGCATAGCTGCTGAGTATACATTCTTCCTTGCAATTCCTGTAATGTTAGGTGCGAGCCTTTTAAAGCTTGTAAAGTATGGCCTGGCATTTACAGGAACAGAGCTTGTTGTGTTACTTGTAGGTTCAGTAGTTTCATTCGTTGTATCTATATTTATTCTTAAATTCCTTATCAATTATGTTAAAAAGCATGATTTTCAGGTGTTTGGATACTACAGAATTGTTCTCGGCGCAATTGTGCTGTTATGTGGAGCCGCAGGTCTGATACATTAGTAATAATATAAAAAGAGAATGATATAAAAATAGTTCGTGCATGATAGCGTTATACGTGATATAATTAATTAAATATGAGATGGAGGGACAGTATGGAGGATAGAATAGCAATCTTGATTGATGGAGATAATATATCACCTAAATATGCGGAGTATATTAAGAAAGAAGCTGAGCATATAGGGAGAATTAAGATATCAAGGTTGTATGGTTCGATAAGTTCCCCAACTGTAAAGTCATGGTACGGTGTTATGCCGGGTCAGGGAATCACTCCTATGTTACAGATAAGCTATGCGAATGGCAAGAGTATAGCTGACCAGGCACTCACAATAGATGCCATGGACATACTTCACTCAGGTCAGATAGATACACTGTGTCTTGTAAGCAGTGACAGCGATTTTACCAAGCTGGTTTACCGTGTCAAAGAGGCTGGTATAACAGTGATTGGCATGGGTGAGCAGAAGACTAATGAATCGCTTGTCAAGGCGTGTGACGAATTCAGGCTTCTTGATCTTATATATAATAATGAAGTTAAGGAAGATGGCTCTGCACAGGTTAATCAGGCCGCAGATACTGTTATGTCTGAGGAAGCAGATGCGATAGAAGATGAGGAGATTATTAAAGAGGCTTCTCCTATAAGCGTGCCGACTCTGGATGAGGTTTTATCTGAGATATCAGAATATCTTGAAGATGACTGGCAGAATCTCGCAAGTGTTGGAATACATATGTCTAAGCGTTGCCCGGGATTTGATGCACGAATATATGGTTACAGGAATTTCTCGGATCTTATCAAGAAGAACAGCAACCGCTTTGAATTGAAGAATGAGCTGGCAGAAGATAAGATTCATAAGATTGTATATGTAAAAAAGAAATGAGTATATATTATGTGCTTGCAATATAAAAATAATGGTTGACATTGCCATTGGGTTGTGGTAAATTAATTCACCAATATGGGAAAAAGGTACTAATTAATTTGGCTTTGGATGAAAGGAATGGAGGTACAACTAAATGAAGGAAAAACTGAAGGAAAAACTGAAGAAAATGAAACTCAATGACAGGGTTAAGCATGGCTATGCTGTAGCAGTTAAGTGCATGATTGCAACAGGCCTTGTGGCTATTATTGGTCTTGGTGTTCTTGATTTAAGATTTAATGATTATGTCAAGGGCGCACAGAAGACAGATACTGCTGTTAAGGAAAGCATTATTAATATAGATAATGCCGCACGTAATGTCAGAGAGATGGCTCTTAATGATGATAAGACGACTTATAGCACATATAAGAAAAACTTTGAGACAGAGCTTACAGGTTCACAGGAACAGATTAGTGTAATCAAAAGTACTAATATTATAGATGAGTCATTATATAATGAGTATGTAACGGCTCTTAATGAGTGGGCGACAGTTGGTTACGATATAATCAACCAGATTGAAAAGGGTGATATCGGCGGTGCCAAGAATAAGATACATAATGTCTGTACACCAGCCCTTAACAATCTTATGTCTATCGCTGACAGAATGGATGCTGTCACAGATAAAGAGACTAACAGTGTAGTTATCTTATGCAATGTTGTAGCTATAATAGGTGTTGGAATAACTATTCTTTTTATAATCCTTGCGGTTATTATATCAAGAAGAATTGGAACTACTATTGTTGGACTTATCATGGAGCCTATACAGGAGATTGGGAAGATTGCAGACGACCTTGCAGATGGTAATCTCCATACAGAGCTTGAATATCATTCAGATGATGAGCTTGGTTTCCTTGCACACAGCTTACGTTCATCAATAAGAACACTTAATTCATATGTAAGTGATATATCAAGGGCTATGAAGCAGTTCTCATCAGGTGACTTTGATATCCAGCCACAGGTAGAGTGGAAGGGCGATTTCGAGGAGATACTTGATTCATTCATGGCATTTGAGGGAAGCATGGCTGATATGGTTAAGAATCTTCAGAAGGTTGCTGACCAGGTATCAGAGGGTTCTGATCAGGTGGCAGAGAGTTCTACAGAACTTGCGGAAGGTGCAACTAACCAGGCAGCAGCTATTCAGGAGCTTACAGCATCACTTACAAGTGTGTATGAGAGAGTTTCACAGAATTCACAGAATGCCAAGGATGTCAGTGACAAGGTTGGCGAGCTTGGTACACAGCTTGACAGCAGCAATGGCAAGATGAGTGAGATGGTTGATTCGATGCAAGAGATTAACCGCTCATCTAATGAAATCAGCAAAATTATCGCAACTATTAATGATATTGCTTCACAGACAAATCTTCTTGCGCTTAACGCATCTATTGAAGCGGCAAGAGCTGGTGATGCCGGAAGAGGTTTTGCGGTTGTTGCAGACCAGGTAGCGGTACTTGCAGCGCAGAGTGCAGAGGCAGCAAAAGAGTCATCAGCACTTATCGAATCATCTGTAAAGGCAGTTGAGAATGGTATGGTTATTGCTAATGATACTGCTGTACAGCTTGGTGGAGTTGTTGAGAACTCTAAGGCAATTGTTGTTGAGGTTAATGATATTGCGGAAGCTCTTGATGCCCAGACAGAGGCAATCAAGCAGGTTGACGAGGGTGTTGAACAGATTAATGATGTTGTACAGACTAACTCTGCTACATCAGAGGAATGTGCGGCAGCAAGCCAGCAGATGAGCAGTCAGGCAGATGCATTGAAGGAGCTTATATCTAAGTTAAAGATTGCACATTTTTAAAAATAAATATTCATATGTTGTATAGGATAAGGATATTGATATTGAAGTCAATATCCTTATTTTTGTTAACGATATTTTTATGGTAATAATGATTTAAATTGAATAATAATTGCAAAGGTGTTATACTGATTATATATATAATGAACGTGTAAAATCAATAAAGATAAATCTGTTGTGCTGCTTATGATGTACTAATGTAACAGAAAGAGGTATTATATTATGGTAAGAAAAAAATTAATATGTATAATGGCTGCGTTTGCAGCTATTTTGTCAATAGGGTGTGGAATGTCTCCATCAGGACCATCGGGTATTGCCAGTGAGCCATCGGCTAGTGATGGAACGGTTAAACTCAGAGTCTGGGCAGAACAGAATAACCTGGAAATGTTAAATAAAATGATAGAAAGTTTCAAACAGAAATATTCATCAGAAGCAGAATTTGACATAACAATAGAGGTTCAGAGTGATTCAGAATTAAGGGATAAGCTTTTGGGTGATGTTAATAATGGCCCAGATGTGTTTCATTTTCCAGATGATCAGCTTAACAGTCTTATAGCAGGTGGTGTTTTATCCCCTGTTGATAATATTGATGCTGTGAAAAGCGCTAACACGCAGTCTTCGGTAGAAGCAGCTTCATATAATGGAAAAATGTACGCATATCCAATGACTGCAGATAATGGCTATTTTTTATATTATGATAAGAATTATGTGACAGATGATGATGCCAAAACATTTGATGGATTACTTGCTGCTGCACAAAATGCAGGAAAGAAGGTGTCCATGGAAATTAATTCAGGATGGTATATGTATTCATTTTTTGGTGGAGCAGGGCTTAAACTTACTCTTAATGATGATGGTGTAACTAATAGCTGTAACTGGAATACAACGGATGGAACATATACCGGTTTAGATGTTGCGCAGGCTATGGTCAATATAATATCGAATCCTGCATTTATGAATGCACCAGATGGAGATTTTGTAAATAATGCAAAGAATGGAACTATTGTTGCAGCAGTTAATGGCGTGTGGAATGCAATTGGCGTTAAAGAGGCATGGGGGGATAATTACGGAGCGGTCAAGCTTCCTACATACACATGTAACGGAAATCAGGTACAGATGAGCTCATTTACAGGTTATAAGATGATTGGTGTCAATTCATACTCTGATAATATTAAATGGGCACATAAATTTGCAGATTGGATAACTAATGAGCAGAACCAGACAATAAGATTTACTGAAAGAAATCAGGGACCTTCTAATATTAAAGCAGCATCTTCAGATCAGGTTACAAAGGTACCAGCAATTCAGGCTGTTATTGCCCAGTCACAGTATGGTGTGTTACAGAGAGTTGCTAATAATTACTGGACACCTTGTACTAAATTTGCCAATGCGCTGTTAGCAGGAACGTCATCACCAGATGAAATCCAAGCAGAGCTTGATAAAATGGTCGAAGGTATTACATCTTCAGTAGCAAAGTAAATTAGGAGGTGCATGTTCGTGAACAATAAAAATCCAAATAAGCGCATAAGTTTAAAAAGTGCAATTCTGATACCTGTAATTGTGCTGTGTATGGTGGCATTATTATCTAATGTTGCGGGTATTATCAATATAAGTAAAGTTAACAGGTCAGCAAACCAGATAGTTAATGACGAAATGAATAAGGTTTCAGATCTTAATGAAATCCAGTATGGAATACAGAATCTTCATAAACTGGCTTTGTCCCATATTATATCAACCAGTCTTGATTCAATGATAACAGTTGTAGAGAGTATTTCTACCCAGGAAGATGAGCTGGATAAGAGATTTGAAGATTATCAGAAATATGTTTCAGATCAGCAGCTTGATGATTATCTTCAGATGAAAAAAGAATTTGACGACATTAAGAAAGAGGTCGCTAACCTGATGGGTAATAGTGCTCTTGGTAAGAAAGAGGCTGCTTATGCAATAGCTAATGAAGGTCTTGCCAGCAACGCTTCCATGGTTGAATCGTATGTGCAGAATATGATTGATATGGCCAATTCAGAAGCTTCTAAAGCAAAGGAAACATTAAGTAAAGTATATGTCAGTGCTATAGCAATTACAGGTGTAATGATTGTTATCAGTGTAATCTCATTGGTAGCGACGCTATATATTGTAATGTTTGCAGTTGTTAAGCCGCTTACCGGAATATCACATGAAATTGGTGATATAGTTACTGGAATAGAGAATGGAGAGGGTGATCTTACCCATCGTATAGAAGTAAAATCTAATAATGAGATTTCTGATATTGCCAAAGCTATTAATATATTTATAGATAAGCTTCAGGAAATCATGAAGCTTATCGTTGAGAATGTTAACAGGATGGAGACAATAGTTAGTCAGGTTCGTGGAAGTGTAGTAACATCTAATGACAGCGTATCTGATTTGTCAGCTATGACAGAGGAGTTATCTGCTACAATGGAAGAGGTAGGTAGCTCTGCTAATATCATCAGTGGTAATATCGAATCTGTGAGAGATGATGTTGAAACTATAGCTGACAAAACGGATAGGATTAATGAGTATTCTATACAGATGAAACAGCATGCAGATGAGATGGAATCCAACGCCAGAAATAATATGTCACATACAAAAGAGAAAGTAAAAGAAATTCTTGAAGTATTAAATAGGGCAATAGAAGATAGTAAGAGTGTGGATCAGGTAAATAGTCTTACAAATGATATACTTGGTATATCGAGCCAGACAAATCTTCTTGCTCTTAATGCCTCAATTGAAGCAGCAAGGGCAGGCGAGGCTGGTAAAGGATTTGCGGTTGTTGCAGATGAAATCAGAAATCTTGCAGATTCAAGCAGGGAAACAGCTGGTAGGATTCAGGAGATTAATGGTGTTGTAATGAATGCTGTGCATAATCTGTCTTCTAATGCTAATAATCTTGTTGAATATATGGAAAAGTCAATACTACCAGAGTTCGAGGGATTTGTTAAGGGTGGAGCAGATTATAAAGAAAATGCAACATATATACAGGAATCAATGGATGATTTCCAGCATAGAACTGCGGCACTCAGAGCAGCTGTTAATGAGATTAATGATTCAATTACAACAATTGCCAGAGCTATAGAAGAAGGGGCTAATGGTGTCACAGGAACCGCTGAGATGACTCAGAACCTGGTTGTTGATATGGAAAAAATTAATAAACAGATGGAAGAAAATGAACAGATATCAACATTGTTAAAAGATGGAAGTGCTGTATTTAAAAGATACTAAAATTCATACCTTTAAAAAGGAGTTGCTGTGCTGGATAATTGGCACAGCAACTTCTGCTTTGTCTGTTGTTACGAAACAATGTTTTCATGTATAATTTTAACAGCCTGTATTAATATTGTAGGAATCAGAGCCAGTATCACTATAATCATGTAATCGTATGCAGGAAGCGCAATAACGCTGAACATTTTCTGGACAAAAGGAACAAATAATACAGCAGCTACTAGAATCAGTCCGAGAACAAATGCTCCAAGGCTATACATGTTATTCTTAAAACCTAGTCTTATCAGACTGTGAGAGCCACGACAGTTAAATCCGTGAAGCAGTCTTGCAAGAGTGAGTGTTGAGAATGCCATTGTACATGCTGTTGTCGGGTTTGATGTAAGTCCTATAGTAAAAGCAATAGTTACACATATAGCAATTAATAATCCCTGGCTTGTCATTAGTGCTGTAAATGATTTGTCCATAATTCCTTTTTTAGGATTACGAGGCTTCTGTGACAGAACATCTTTACTGCCAGGCTCCATGCCTATAGCTAATGCAGGCAGGGAGTCAGTGACGAGATTAATGAAAAGAAGCTGTACTGCCTGGAATGGAACAGGGAGAGCCATAAGCGATGAGTATATAACTACTAATATAGCTGCAAAATTGCCTGACAGAAGGTACAGAATGGCATTTTTTATGTTGTTATATACAGTTCTTCCGTTGGCAACAGCATTGACAATTGTAGCAAAATTGTCATCAGCCAGTATCATGGAAGCAGCATCTTTAGAAACCTCTGTTCCAGTAATACCCATAGCAACGCCTATGTCCGATTTTTTCAATGCTGGAGCATCATTAACACCATCGCCTGTCATTGCTACAATTCTTCCTTTACGCTGCCATGCGTCTACAATACGGATTTTATTTTCAGGAGAAACTCTTGCATAGACAGATATTTTATCAATATTATTATCAAGTTCATTATCAGACATTTTGTCTAGTTCCTGTCCAGTCAGGGCAATATCACCATCATTCCATATTCCGATACTTTTTGCAATAGAAGTGGCAGTTATTTTGTGGTCACCTGTTATCATAACAGTTCTTATACCTGCTTTTCTTGCATCAGCGACTGCCTGTATGGATTCTTTTCTTGGAGGATCCATCTCAGAGATGAGACCTAAAAATGTAAGACCTTGTTCACTGTCAGATGTAAGTCCTTCATCAGATTCTTTGTATGCAAAAGCAAGTACACGAAGGCCTTTTTCAGAGAAGCTGGTGTTCTGGTTAATAATCTGATTTTTAAATAAGTCTGACATTTCATGAATGCCATCGGAAAGAAGTATTGAAGTACACCTCTCAAGCAGCACATCTGGAGCTCCTTTGGTAAAGATTGTAGAAATGCCGTGAATTATGTGTTTGGTGCTCATGAGCTTACGGTCAGAATCAAAAGGAAGTTCTTCTTTTCGTGTTAATATATCACGCATTGTATCTTCAGTTATTGACAGTTCACAGTCATTGTTGATATCTGTTATATTGTGGTACATTTCAAGAAGTGCATATTCAGTCGGATCACCGATACCTTTTCCGTCAACAATGGAAGAATCATTTGCAAGGACAGCATCATATATCAGATATCTGTGAAGCTGGCATGATATATCAAGCTGTGATGGGGTGATGACTTTTCCATCTATGAATATGTCCTGGACAGTCATTTTATTCTGTGTCAAAGTACCTGTTTTATCGGAACAGATTACAGATACACAGCCAAGGGATTCAACAGCAGATAAATTTTTGATTATAGCCATTTCTTTCGACATTTTCTGGGTTCCCATCGCCTGGACTATTGTGACTATAGAGCCAAGGGCTTCTGGAATTGCTGCGACAGCGAGGGCAACTGCAAATAATAGCGCATCAAGAATGGCATTACCTCTATAAACACTTAATGCAAATACTATAAAGCATATTATCATAATGCAGGCTGCAAGTTTCTGGCTGAACTGGTCAAGACTTACTTGTAGTGGAGTCTTTCTGGATTTGGCAGAATTCATAAGTTCAGCTATTTTACCTACTTCAGTATTCATTCCTGTTTCGGTAATTGCAGCAACAGCTCTTCCATAGGTAACAAGGCTGCCGGAATATACCATGTTAGTACGGTCTGCCAGAGGACATTCGATGTTAATTATATTATTTACTTTCTCTACATTGGTGGATTCTCCTGTAAGGGCACTTTCATTTACCTGAAGAGAGTAGCTTTCAATTATTCTGCCATCAGCTGGAACAATATCACCAGCTTCAAGAATAACGATGTCTCCAGGCACGATATATCTTGAGTCAGTTTCCTGCCTGATTCCATCACGGATAACTCTTGCAGCAGGCGATGAGAGTGATTTTAATGCATCAAGTGATTTAGCTGCTTTTACGTGCTGTATCGTTCCTAGCAGTGCATTCAGGATAAGCACAGATATAATTACGATTGTGCTTTCTATGTCGCCTGTAAACATTGATATAGTGGCAGCTATTATAAGAATTATTACCATGAGGTCTGCAAACTGCTTAAAGAAAATAGTAAGAACACTTTCTTTTTTAGAATCCTTAAGGGTGTTATCACCATAAGTAGATAAGCGTATGGTGGATTCGGCAGTGCTTAAACCTTTATCGGTGGTATTAAGATTATTCAGGGTTTCCTGTGTAGTTAATTTGTACCAGTCTTTCATAGTGTAATCATCCTTTCCTGATATATTATTTTAATAAGTGCATTTGTTTGAGTGTATGTAAACCGGATTTTTTATCAATTGGATTAGTAGAAATAAAAAAGAGACTTTATGCAGAAAAACACCTGTAAAAAGATATTCTTCTGCATAAAGTCTCATCACCACCAGGGTATGCATCACCAAACAGTTATAAACTGCCGCGTATGTTGACAATGCATTTTGATTACTCCCTCTTGCACTATTAACTTATGTAATAAAATCTAACATGTTAAAATAGATATGTCAACCCGTGAATTTGATAATCTGATAAAAATATGTTACACTTGCCGGAGTATTGTAAGGATAAAGGAGGCTTTTTATGAAGGTTTTAATGTTAAATGGAAGTCCTAAGGAGAATGGTAATACATATAATGCGCTTCTTGAGATAGGTAAGCAGTTAAAAAAAGAAGGAATTGACTATGAGATATTCCAGATAGGCGGCAAGCCTGTACGCGACTGTATCGGATGTGGACAGTGCAGTGAGCAGGGATGTGTATTTACAGATGATGATGTCAATGAATTTGTCTGTAAGGCGAAGGAAGCAGATGGATTTGTATTCGGAACACCAGTTTACTATGCTCATCCAAGTGGAAGAATACTGTCATTCCTTGACAGGGCGTTCTACAGCGGAAGCAGATATTTTGCGCACAAGCCAGGTGCTTCTGTAGCGGTTGCAAGAAGAGGCGGAACATCAGCTTCTTTCGATGTACTCAATAAATACTTTGGAATATCACAGATGCCAGTAGCTGGCTCTACATACTGGAATATAGCTCATGGACGTGTTCCAGGCGAAGTTACACAGGATGAAGAGGGAATGCAGACAATGAGAAATCTTGCCCGCAATATGGCATGGATGATTAAATGCTTTGATGCCGGTAAGAAGGCTGGAGTAGATGCGCCAGAGGCTGAGCGCGACTTTAGAACTAACTTTATAAGATAATTTGTCATATAGGTCTATAGGTCTAAAAATGCCTGCGGTGATATTTCACGGCAGGCATTAAATTATCTGTTAGGCTGGATATTAAATTTTAGATATTACATTTTAAATATCAGGTATTAAATTTCACGGATGCTGCCATATTTAATAGCGGCTTTTGCCCTTGTAAAATGAAGTGTCTCTCTTGTGGCACATATCTTATCAGCGAGACATACAAGCCATGCCTCACGGTTAGTAGGTGGTATCGGAGTGAGTGGGAACATGTGTCTTAGAATGACAACACGCTCAATCCTGTTAAGGCTTAAATCATGTACGGCATTCATAAATGCTCTCCTAGGATGTGTAAATCCATGTAAATGATGTGAGCCATCACCAGCTTCATGCCAGTCATACAAAAAGTAGTCGTGGAGCAGTGCGCCTCTTATCATAGACCAGTAATCAACATCAATCTTAAAATAAGCAGCCAGATAGCAGCTTGTATAGGCAACTTCAACACAGTGTTCATACACACTTATGGTTCCATGCTGCATGAAATTCTTGGTTTTAAGGAAACGTGAATTGACATTAAGTTCTTCAATGACGATAGAAACCATCTTGTTAATCTCTTGTGTTGTTGGAACACTGACTAATCTGCTCACGATAGACCTCCCTGATAATATAAACAAAAACAAATTATATAGCTGTTAAAATTATTCCCATATCTACGTCCATCATGACACATTTTTAGTGCGTTTTCAATATAAATTATTAATTTTGAGATGTAAAAATGATTATATGTAAATGGCAGAATGCAAATGATTGAATGTATATGACTGTGATGCAGATATGTTTTGTAGTTTGAATTTCAAAAAATTGTAAATTTTTTAAAATAATGCTTGACTTTTGGATGAAAAAGGACTAGAACACAGTTGACGTCAGAAATACCTCGTGATCACAAGGCGAAATTTTAAATTTAATCGTTTTGGAGGAAAAGTCAAATGAATACTTTAAAAGCAGAATTAAGAGATAAGAAAGTAAAAGCTTTAAGAAGAGAAGGATATGTAACCGGTAACCTCTTCGGCAGAGAGATTGACGGCTCCATTCTGGTTAAGATGACAAAGAAGGATGTAGCTGAAATCCTTCGTGATTGCGAAAAAGGAAGTAGAATCAACCTTGATGTAGAGGGTAAGAAGTATGATGCCCTTATTAAGGAAATCGACTACGCACCCTTTGCTAAAGAGATTAACGATATTGAGTTTCAAGCACTTGTCAGTAACGAAATTGTTCATTCTACAGCAGAAATTGTATTGCAGAATAAAGAGTTGGTTACAGAAGGCGTTCTGGAAGAACTTCTTGAGGAAGTTTCATTCAAGGCTCTGCCAGCCCATCTTGTTGACAAAATCGTTATTGATGCCGGAAAGTTAAGAATCGGTGATACAGTAAGAGTTAAAGATCTGGACATCTACAAAGATGCTAATATAGATGTACTTACAGACCCAGAAAAGGTTATCGTAAGTGTTGTTGCTTCTAAGAACACAGCCGCAGATGATGATGATGATGAGACAGAAGAGGCTGCACAGGCAGAGTAACAATTTGCTGATATATGTAAGATTTACATATATTTACAGGCATTTACATATATTTCAGTTGAAAAGAAATGTGTATATGCTATAATCAATGTCGGACGCTGGACAGGCGCAAGAAAGGATACATTTAATGAAATTTAAAGACCACAAGAACATCAGCCGTTACCTTGTCAAATCCCATGATTGCAGAATTAAGGCGAGAAACAGATGGGCGCTGATTATAGGAAGCGTTATTCCTGACATTGCATTTTATACATATTTCAGAGGAAGCTTTAATGGACAGAAGCTAAAGGGTCACAATTATGAGAACACAAGCGGTCTTATCAATCATCTGATTGAGAATATCGAGAGTGACAACAAATTTGGAGTTAAGAGATATTTTGATATCGGCAAGCTCCTTCATTATAGTGCTGACTCATTCACATTTGCACATAACAGCCATTTCAAGGGCAATATAAGTGCACACAGGGCTTATGAGATGAAGCTTCATGAGAGACTGGAAGAAGCCATGAGCAATAACTATGCGGGGATTGCTTATAAGGGCATAAGTGATATGCATGTAAGAATCAAGGAACTTCACGACAGATATGTCTTAGAGTCTCCAGACTGCCAGACAGATTGCAGTTATATAATGTATGTATTAAGATACCTCTATTTGATGCTTGCCATTGAAGGAGTGTCAGAGTCAGAGATGACAGTGGCAGCGTAATATACATGCTTTGGTAAATCTAATAAAGTATATGAAATCCGGCTAAAAGGAAGTTCCTTTTAGCCGGATAATTTATTATATATTTAGAAATTTAATAAAAAATTATCAGCACTCTATATTGACGAGTGCTAAAACTGGTGCTATAACAATTTTGTAAATGGGAAAGAATGACCTGCCTATGATTGATTGTGGAGGTGATTGATTATGGCAAATAAGAGAGATTGTTATGAGGTACTTGGAGTTTCAAGGGATGCAGATGAGGCTGCAATTAAGAAGGCGTATCGAAAGCTTGCAAAAAAGTATCATCCCGATACTAATGTCGGTAATGCGCAGGCGGAAGAGAAGTTTAAGGAAATTAACGAGAGCTATGATATAATCGGTAATCCTGAAAAGAGAAAATTATACGATAAATACGGATACATGGCATTTCAGGAAGGATTTGATGCAAAGAAAGCCGAAGAGTACGAGAAGTATGGCGGCGGCTTTAATGGCGGATTCAATCCATTTGAAGGTCATGGCAGCTACACTTCTGGCGGAAATGGCACGTATGAGTTCCATTTTGACGGAACCAATGGCGGAGACATAGATGATATATTAAAGAATCTGTTCGGCGGCAGTGGATTTGGCGGGGCATCAGGATTTGGCGGGGCATCAGGCTTTGGAGGCGGATTTAATGCTGACAGGCAGGGAGCTGATGCACACGCAGATATCAATATAAGCTTTGATGAGGCTGTCAATGGATGTGATAAGAATATTACATTGCAGGGCTCAGACGGAAGAACACAATCGCTTCGTGTCCATATACCGGCGGGTGTCGATACAGGCAGCAAGGTGCGTCTGAAAGGTAAAGGCGGCAAGGGTGTCGGCGGTGCCAAGGATGGCGATTTGTTCCTGAATGTCAATGTTGGCAGTAAGCCAGGATATGACAGAAAGGGACTGGACATCTATACAACTATTAATATTCCTTATACAACAGCGGTTCTTGGCGGTGATGCGATAGTCCACACAATGACAGGCGATGTGAGCTGTAAGATAAAAGAGGGAACACAGTCCGGAAGCAAGATAAGGTTAAGAGGAAAGGGAGTGCCTTCAATGAAGAACAGGAATGTGCGTGGTGACCAGTATGTTACTGTACAGATTCAGGTTCCAAGAAATGTGTCTCCAAGGGCAAAAGAGAAACTTGAAGAATTATCAAAGCTGATTTAATTAATTTGGATTAGTGCGAATAATGTGGTATCATATATATATTAATATAATATGAGGAGGTATCACATTGGCAACATCAGGCAATAGACGACCAGTGAGAATGTCAAAGAGACAGCGCCAGTTAAAGAGGCAGAGACAGCTGCTTGCGCTGGGTGTATCAGTAGTGGCATTAGTTATAATTATTATTGTGGCGGTTTCACTAAAAGCGTGCGGTAATAAAAAGAACAATACAAATGCAGATAACACACAGCAGTTAACAACGACAGGTACAACTGCGCAGGCAGAGTCATCTTCTAAGTCAGATGATGATAAGAGCAGCCAGGCTGCCGTGGAACAGAATAATAACCAGACTACAGAGGCTGCTTCATCTTCTACAAGCGCAGATAATAACCAGTCAGGAACAAGTCTGGGTGTGACATCTAAGGGATTTAAGATAGAGCAGAGGGATGGAGCAACATATATAGATGGAGTGCTTATTGCCAACAAGACATATGCGCTTTCAAGCTCATTTATACCAACTAATCCGGATGTTCCAGTTACAGAGGCAAGAAGTAACAAGAGCCTTGACAAGGATCTGATGGCGGCATGGAAGAAGCTGCAGGCGGCTGCCAGTGCAAATGGACTTAACATATATATATCAAGTGGATACAGGTCTTATCAGTATCAGGTTACAGTTTATAATAATTACGTTGCCAAAGATGGTAAGGCGATGGCTGATACATATTCATCAAGACCGGGTAATTCAGAGCACCAGACAGGATTGTGTTTTGACCTTAACAGTATAGATGACTCATTTGCTAATACAGCAGAGGGTAAATGGGTTGATTCTAACTGCTACAAATATGGTTTCTGCATACGATTCCCTAAGGGTAAAGATGCGTATACCGGATACCAGTATGAGTCATGGCATTTAAGATATGTCGGGGAAGAGCTCGCAACAAAGCTGTATAATAACGGAGACTGGATTTCACTGGAAGAATATTTCGGAATAACAAGTGAATACCCTAATTAAAGATAGAAGCTCTCCATGTGGCACAGATGTATAGTGTCGCATGGAGAGCTTTTGGCATTTAATTTCAAAAATACATTACGATTGTCAGTTTATTTGCAATAAATATTAAAATATCATAAACAATTATTACGGCGAAGTATATCAAAGCCTTGTGATTACTGGCTTAGAAGCGTTTTTGTTAAAATTTTCTGGTTTTGACATGCTTACCCCGATAATGGTATATATTAAAAATAAGATGCTTGTAAACGCAGTGATTTGCTGTATTAATGAGGAATCTGTCTGGTTTGGCCAGTCAGTTGAAAGGGGTAATTGATATATGGAGAGAATTGATGGTTATACTGAGAAGCTTGCGGAGGTATGCATTAAAAACGATCAGATAGATAAGGCACTGTATGATGAATATGGCGTTAAGAGGGGACTTAGAGATCAGAATGGTGCGGGTGTTCTTACAGGACTTACGAATATATCATCAGTCAGGGCATTCGATATAATTGACGGACAGAAGGTTCCTTGTGATGGAGAGCTTTTATACAGAGGATATGACGTTACAGACCTTGTTAAGGGGAACAGGGGAGCACGTTATCAGTTTGAGGAGGCAGTGTATCTGTTATTGTTCGGTGAGCTTCCTGATAAAGAACAGTTTGAGGAATTTAAAGGCGTGATTGCCGGATGCATGGATCTTCCTACGAATTTCACAAGGGATGTCATTATGAAGGCTCCTAGTGCGGATATAATGAACAATATGACAAGAAGTATACTCACACTGGCTTCATATGATGATAAGAAGGATAACCTTGATATTGATAATGTTTTAAGACAGTGTATACAGCTTATAAGTACATTTCCAATGCTCGCGGTGTATGGATATCACGCATATAATCATTATGAAAATGATGGAAGCATGTATATCCACAGACCTGACAGGTCATGTTCGATAGCTGAGAATTTTCTTAGATTATTAAGACCAGATATGGGATATACTGAATTAGAGGCGAGGGTTCTTGATATTGCACTGCTTCTCCATATGGAGCACGGCGGTGGTAATAACTCTACATTTACAACAAGAGTGGTTACATCTTCTGGCTCAGATACTTATTCAGCTATTGCAGCTGCTATGTCTTCTCTTAAAGGAAGAAAGCATGGTGGCGCTAACCTTATGGTTATGAATATGATGGATGATATAAGTGAGCATGTAAAAGACCATGCGGATGAGGAAGCTATAGAGGCTTATCTTGATAAGATACTTAACAAAGAAGCATTTGACAGAAAAGGTCTTATCTATGGTATGGGTCATGCGGTTTATTCGCTGTCAGACCCAAGAGAGCGTGTGTTTAAGAGATTTGTTGAGCAGTTAGCTGTGGAGAAGGGAAGAGAAAATGACATGCTTCTTTACAGCAATATTGAAAAGATTGCACCAATGCTTATTGCCAGGGAGCGTAAGATTTACAAGGGTGTAAGTCCTAATGTGGACTTCTACAGTGGATTTGTATATGACATGTTAGGAATCCCAAGACAGTTATATACACCCTTATTTGCGATAGCAAGAATTGCAGGATGGAGTGCTCATAGAATTGAGGAGCTTGTTACAACGGATAAGATAATCAGACCAGCATATAAGAGTCTTGTTACTAAGAAGGAATATATTCCAAGAGAGGAAAGGCACTAGACAGATATGAGTGATATTAGTAAGTATCCTGGACTTACGTACAAAGAGGTATCGGCAAGAATCCGGAATGGTCAGGTTAACAAGCCAGTTGACACCGGAATGAAGTCTAATAAAGATATCATAAGGGAGAATTTACTGACTTATTTTAATATTATATTTCTTGTTCTGGCAGTGATGGTGTGCGCAGTAGGGTCGTTCAGAAGCCTTACATTCCTGCCCGTCATCATTGGAAATGCACTTATAGGTATTGTACAGGAGATAAGAGCCAGAGATACACTTGCCAAGATGAATCTTCTGAGCGCACCGCATACATTTGTTATAAGGGATGGCGAGCGCAAGAAGATAATGTCAGAGGAGCTTGTGGCAGACGACCTTGCGATATTCTCGTCTGGAGACCAGATACCAGCGGATGCGATTGTTATAGGCGGCTCAGTGCGTGTTAATGAATCACTTCTGACAGGTGAGGCGGATGAGATTGAAAAGGTTCAGGGAGACAGGCTGTTATCGGGAAGCTTTATAGTTTCTGGTAAATGTAAGGCAATTATAGACAAGGTTGGCAAGGATTCTTACATTTCCAGGCTGACTCTTGAGGCAAAATCGCAGAAGACACAGGAACAGTCAGAAATGATACGTTCTATTAATACTCTTATCAAATGGGTAGGTATCGTGATTATTCCGATTGGCGCAATACTTTTCTACCAGAGCTTTTTTATAACAAAGGATACATTGAGTGAGAGCGTTGTATCGATGGTTGCGGCTGTTATAGGTATGATACCAGAGGGGTTATATCTGCTTACCACGATTGCACTGGCGGTCAGC
>URGC01000051.1 GCA_900547255.1 uncultured Eubacterium sp.
GAAAAAGAAATTTTTTGCTAATTTATGGTTGACTTTTCATAGCTGGTCTCCATAAATGTATTACTGCTGATTGTCTCTGTGTTCATCATCACAGTATGGTCTGTGGTAACCTACATATTTGTATGCAGGACGGATAATCTTGCTTGCATTGACAAGCTCTTCAAGTCTGTGTGCACACCATCCTGATATTCTTGATATAGCAAATATTGGTGTGAATAACTCTTCTGGAATTCCAAGCATTGAATATACGAATCCACTGTAGAAATCCACGTTAGCACATACTGGCTTGAACATCTGACGCTTCTTCATGATAAGGTCACCGGCTTCGATCTCAACAAGCTGGTAAAGTGCGAATTCCTTCTGCATTCCCTTCTCCTCTGAAAGCTTCTGTGCAAACTTCTTGATTATTCTTGCTCTAGGGTCAGACAGTGTATATACCGCATGTCCCATACCATATATAAGACCAGCTCCGTCAAATGCCTGCTTATCAAGAATCTTTTCAAGATATGCACACACCTCGTCCCTGTCTTCCCAATTGCTGCAATTAGCCATGATATCAGCGAACATTTTCTGTACTTTAAGGTTAGCACCACCATGCTTAGGGCCTTTAAGAGATGCTATTGATGCGGCTGTTGCAGAATATGTATCTGTACCAGATGAAGTAACAACGTGTGTTGTAAATGTTGAGTTGTTACCACCACCATGCTCTGCATGAATGATAAGACATGTATCAAGAACCTTTGCCTCAAGTGGTGTGAATTCTCCATCTTCTCTCATCATGTAAAGAATGTTCTCAGCAATTGAATATCCCTTCTTAGGATTCTTAATAAGAAGAGTTCCATCAAGTTTTGAATGTCTGTATGCCTGATATGCATATACTGATATAAGAGGCATCTTTGCAATCAACTGTAATGACTGTCTAAGTACATTAGGAACTGATATATCATCTGGATTCTCATCATATGAATAAAGGCTTAAGATACTCTTCATAAGAGAATTCATAAGATTGGCACTTGTCGCCTTCATGATAACATCCCTGATAAATGCTCCTGACAGCTCTTCAAGGTCTGTAAGAATGTGTATAAATTTTTCTCTCTGCTCAACTGTTGGGAGTTTACCGAATAAAAGAAGGTATGTAACTTCCTCAAAACCAAATCTCTTGTCTCCAAGGTCATTGACTATCTCTTCTACATTATATCCCTGATAGAATAGCTGTCCGTCAACTGGAACTTTTCTTCCGTGCTCGCTTCGTGTACCGATAACGTCTGAAATCTCAGTAAGTCCTGTAAGTACACCATTACCATTACTATCTCTCAAGCCTCTTTTAACATCATATTCAACGTAAAGACTTGAATCAATAGAACCAGAACGGGTACATTCCTTAACTAATTCATCAAAGGCACTTTTCTCAACTGTTGTCAGTTCCATCATCTGCTGGTTATTCATTGCCATTCCCTCCCAAATTCTCAATATCTATATATACATAAAAATGCATATACGTGTGTATTTTTATGCATTTATCAACACATCATTTTAATTATGATATATTTGAGACAATTTGTCAATTACTAGCACTCTTTCTCTCCTGCATAATTGCATCACACAACTGTTTCATATCTTTTGCACTACACTGTGTGAAGCCTTTTTTGTTTATTATTATACAATCCCCCGTTATAAGTTCATTGTCCTTATCCACGTCTTTAATGAATAAATAGAAGTTGTTCACATCCTCCATCCATTTTGTAATATTTGTCCACTTGCAGACATAACTTTTCCCACCACTAATCATAGTTATATCTTCCGCATCAATCTCAAAATCTATGCTTTGTATTCCTTTCGCCGCATAGCTTTGCTGTATCTGGTTATACTTATTCCTGTCAAGATAATACATTCCCATGAAAAGACAGGCGGCGCACACCACAAGAAATGGCAGCATAAGAAACATATTATAGTCTCCTGTGCTTATAATCTGTCTCGACATTATGCCTACCGCTGATATTCCAGACAGCAGTCCGACAAAGTTAAGCACAAGTTTTTTCTTTCTATATGATTCATCTTTGCTGTTAATCACCATAGCAGCCTGTTTGTAGACATTTTTATTACAGATTGTTGTATTTTTTATAACCATAGATTGACGTTCCTTTCAGTTGATTTTATAATGTAATTAACAGATTCTAACATGAATATTGAAGAAAGGCAGGATTATTATATGGCAATAGCATGTATAACAGGTGCCAGCTCTGGCATCGGTAGAGAATTCGCTATACAGTTAAGTGAACTGGGATATAACCTTATTCTTATCTCACGCCACACCAGAGAAATCAAAAAATATGCCGCAAAACTACCTACAAAATGTAAAATAATCTCATGTGACCTTTCTGACGAGGCAGCCTGTATCAAGCTTGCCAGACGTCTCCGTCACTTTAAGATATCAATCCTTATTAACAATGCCGGTTTCGGTGAATTAGGCGGTTTTACAGAAACCAAGTTAAAAAATGACCTTAATATGATAGATTTGAACGTTAAGTCTGTTCATATACTTACCAAGGCACTTCTTCCTAATATGATGAAGAATGACGAGGGTTATATACTTAACGTATCATCTGTCGCTGGTCTTATGCCGGGTGGGCCATTCATGTCAACTTATTATGCAACCAAGTCATATGTGACAAGCTTCACAAGCGCAATTGCCCGTGAAATCAAAGAATCAGGAAGTAATGTATCAATAAGTGCATTATGTCCCGGCCCTGTTGACACTAACTTTAACAAGCGTGCCAACGTAGAATTCTCACTCAAAGGAATAACACCGCAGTATTGTGTATCATATGCACTTTACCATATGTTCAGAAAGAAGCTTATAATTATTCCTACACTTGAGATTAAGCTTGCCGCGCTGTGTATGCGTTTTCTTCCAAGAAGAATGGGACTTGCTGTAGTCTCACACCAGCAGAAGAAAAAGATATAGCATCAATATGCACATTCATGGATTACTCTCCACGAAGTGCTGATGCTATCTCACTAATCTTACGAAGTCTATGATTAACTCCTGATTTACCAACCTCTGGTGTCAGGAGTTTTCCTATGTCTTTAAGATTCATATCAGGGTTCTCAAGCCTTATCTCTGCAACTTCTTTGAGGTTCTCTTTAAGATATGACAATCCCACTGTGTCCCTTATATATTCAATATCCTTAATCTGCTTGACTGCCGCCTCAATCGTCTTATTAAGATTAGCAGTCTCACAATTAACCTTCCTGTTAACATCATTGCGCATGTCTTTGAGAATCATTACATTCATAAGATTCATCTGTGACACATATGCGCCCATTATGTTAAGGCAGTCTGTTATGTGGCTTCCCTCTTTAAGATACACCACATATGATTTCTTTCTTGCTATGAATTTGGCATCCAGATTAAAAAATGTTATTATCTCTGCCATCTGCCTTGCATCATCTTCGCTGTCACACACAATCTCATAATGGTAGAACTTATTCGGGTCGCTGACTGAGCCAGCCGCCAGAAATGCTCCTCTTATAAATGCTCTCTTGCAGCACTCCTTCTGTATGACAATAGGGTTTGCAAAGCATCTGACAAATTCGTCACCTTTCATGACATCTATCCATTTGACAGTCATCAGAATATGTCTTGACTGTTCCTCATTCAATGTCACAAATATTGCACTGCCCTTTTTCTTATCCTGACACCAGTCAACGCTGTCCTTCTCAATACCGGCAACAGCCTCAAGCAGCATAATATATTTGTCTGCCACAACAATATTCTCAGTCGACAGGACAAGACATCCCGCCGTAACTTCTCCACAGAAAGCCAGAATTGCAGCTAATTCTGCTATCTGACAATGCTTGGCACTATCAATTTTTGCTGATAATTCTTCCTTTATCTCAGACGAAAAAGACATGTCACGCATTCTCCTTTATTTTTTTCTCTTTGCATCCTTATCTATATCACGATGCTCCACCTTGCATCCATATTTTGTCTCTTTAAGCTTGGATGCGATAGCATTGGCAAGTGTAACTGAACGATGCTTTCCACCTGTACATCCAACTGCTATAACAAGGCTGTTCTTGCCCTCATCAACATATTTAGGAAGCAGAAACATCAAAAGGTCAGTAACCTTGTCAAGAAACTGTCCTGCCGCCTCAAATCCAAGCACATAATCCTGTATCGGCTTATCATTACCAGTAAGAGGCTTTAATTCTTCTATATAATATGGATTAGGAAGGAATCTCACATCAAATACAAGGTCTGCATCTGATGGAATACCATACTTAAATCCGAATGAGAGAACAGTCACAAAAAGATTGCTGTACTGCCCATCCTCATTAAATATCTTCTCAAGCTCCTGTTTAAGCTCTCTTGTAAGCATCTGGCTTGTATCTATTATATAATCTGCTCTTCTTCTGAGGAACTCAACCTGCTTACGTTCAAGCGTAATAGCATGGTCAACCCTGTCATCCTTTGCCAGCGGATGCGTTCTTCTTGTCTCCTTGTATCTCTTGACAAGCACCTCATCACTTGAATCAAGGAAAAGAATCTTGTAATAATCCCCTTTATTCTTGGAATTGAGCATATCGTTAAGCTCGCCTAACGCATCACCATTACGGATATCAACTCCAAGTGCAATCTTATCATACTCATGATTGCCAGACTGGCTTTTCGCAAGCTTCGCAAAATGTGGAATAAGAGGAACCGGCATATTATCCACGCAGTAATATCCCTGGTCTTCAAGTACATTAAGAGCTGTTGATTTGCCCGCCCCCGACATTCCTGTTACTATAACAATCTGCATATTCCGCTTACTCCTTCCCGGTTAAACTCTATAATCCAAGTTTCTTTACTTCAAGCTCTAATTCAACACCATTTTCTTCATAAACTCTTTGCTTAACGTAATCTGTCAGTGCTATGACATCACTGGCTGTAGCATTGCCTGTATTGATTACGAATCCGGCATGCTTTTCTGACACCTGTGCACCGCCAACGCTGTAACCTTTAAGTCCTGCATCCGATATAAGCTTGCCGGCATAATACCCTTCTGGTCTTTTAAATGTGCTTCCCGCACTTGGATATTCCAATGGCTGTTTTAGCTTTCTCTGCTCAGACAGCTCTGCCATCCTCGCCTTTATCGCACTCTCATCGCCTTTGGCAAGCTTTAATCTGACACTCACGACTATAAGATTATTCTTAGCCACATAGCTTGTTCTATATCCGAATTCCAGTTCTTTATTCGATAAAACCTTAATGTTGTTATCTTCGTCTATAACTGTGACCTCTGTCACTATATCTGCCATCTGTCCACCATACGCACCGGCATTCATATACACTGCTCCACCGACACTTCCGGGAATACCGCTGGCAAATTCCATTCCACCAAGTCCCTCATTAGCGGCGATAACAGCAAGCTTGATAAGGCTCATTCCCGCCTGTACTGTTATTGTCTCCCCGTCAATACTGTACTGTGAAAACCTGTTATACAAAGACACCACAACTCCCTGTACACCATCATCACTGACAAGCAGATTACTTCCATTGCCAATGATATACATAGGGCATGATTCTTGTCTGCATAAAGCAACAATATCCTGAATCTGACCAGCAGATTCAGGAGTTATAAACATTTGTGCCGGACCACCTATACGGAATGTAGTGTGGTTCTTCATAGGTTCATCAATCTTAACGTTGTCATTGCCAACAATACTCTTAAGTCTGGTAACTAATACGTCATTCATTCTTTAACCTTTCCGATTAATATTATATCTACTTAATGATAAGTCTGGCAGCACCATACATACCTGCATCGTTGCCAAGAAGTGCCTTGACAATCTTAGTTTCCCTTGATGCATGAAATGCGTACTGTCTGTAATATCTTCTGATTCTCTCTAAGAAATATTCTCCTGCATTGCACACACCGCCGCCAATTATAAAACATTCAGGGTCAGCTATTCCTGCAGCAATAGCAAGAGCTTTGCCAAGATACATTGAAACCTTCTCAACAACATCTTCCATCTCTTTATCACCGGCAATCGCTGCATCAAATACCTCTTTGGCATTCTTCTTATTACCCATTCTGGCAATTCCTGTAGCAGATGCAACCTGTTCAAGACATCCAGATTTGCCGCATGAGCATGCAAATCCAAGGTCATCAACCATCGGAATATGTCCTATCTCACATGCCGCACCATTGAATCCATTAACAGGTCTTCCGCCTATAATAAGACCGCCTCCAACGCCTGTTCCAATTGTTATCATCATGATGCTTGAATATCCTTTGCCGCCGCCCTTCCAATATTCGCCAAGCGCAGCCATATTAGCATCATTGCCTACTGCTATTCTGTCCTTAGGCACATCTATATGAGAAGCCATCTCATCTACTACATTGATAACTCCCCATCCGAGATTGACACATTTATTAACTGTTCCGTCATCTTTAACTGCTCCCGGAACACCTATGCCAATTCCATCGATATCGGCAACTGTAAGTCCATTACCGGCAACAGTTTTCCTGATATATTCAGCAACATCTGCAAGTATAAGGCTTCCGCCATCCTGCTTTCTTGTTGGAATCTCGTCCTTACCGGCAAGCTCACCTGACTCATTAAAATAACCACATTTGATAGTCGTTCCCCCGATGTCTATACCAAATATAATCTTATTCATCATCCTCATCATCACCCTTCATAAGGTTTTCCTGTACTCTTCTGTACAACTCCTTAGCCGCATTGTAACCCATCTTTTTCTGTCTGTTATTAACTGCTGCCGCCTCAACAATAACCGCAAGATTACGTCCTGGACGGATAGGAAGTGTGTGGCATACAACCTTGTTGCCAAGATATTCTATATACTCTTCCTCAAGTCCGAGTCTGTCGTACTCTTTGTCCTTATTCCAATCCTCCAGCTTCATAACCATATCAATCTGCTGCGTTTCTTTAACACTTTCTACACCAAACAACGTCTTGACATCAATAATACCAATTCCTCGAAGTTCAATAAAATATTTTGTAACTCCCGGAGCCGTTCCAATAAGTGTCTCTTCGCTTACCTTGCGGATTTCTACAGCATCATCAGTAACCAGTCTGTGTCCTCTCTTAATAAGCTCAAGAGCCGCCTCACTCTTACCGATACCGCTCTCTCCTATAATCAGAACGCCTTCACCATAAACATCAACAAGCACCCCATGTATAACTATGCATGGAGCAAGCTGCACATTGAGCCATCTTATTGTTTCTGCCATAAATGCTGATGTTGCCATCTTTGTCTTCAGAATAGGAATTCCATACTTAACAGCCAGTTTTAAAATCTCCGGCTCTGGCTCAAGGCTTCTGCAAAATACAAGACATGGTATATTACTAGATAAAAGCTGCATATACCTCTCATATCTGTCTGTCTCTGCAAGGCTCATAAGATATGAATACTCTACGTTACCTATAACCTGCACTCTGTCGTTATCAAACTGGTTATAGAATCCTGTAAGCTGAAGTGCCGGTCTGTTAACATCTGGCACATGAAGCCATATTCCCGCTGTATCAACCTCTGGTGTAAGATTCTCAAGGCTCATCTTCTCTACAACTTTTGATAATTTAACTCTCTCTGTATTACTATTCATATAAATAAATCCTCCAAATAAGAGTTTCACTGTTACAATAATCTTTTTTTATTGTAACACACTTTCATATTATTGAAAATAAATTTGCTATAAAAATAAACAATAAAAACTCCCTGTTTTAATGAAAGTAATTATATATATTCTGTGCCACATTTTCAGTTATTCCATCAACCTGTACCAGCTCATCCACCGATGCCTGTCTGATTTTTTCAATGTCCAGAAAATGTTTTAGAAGTGCCTTACGTCTTGCAGGGCCGATTCCCTCTATTCCATCAAGAACAGATGTCACCTGCGCCTTGCTTCGCAGACTTCTGTGATATTCAATTGCAAATCTGTGTGCCTCATCCTGAACCCTTGTTATAAGCTTAAATCCCTCACTATGGCGGTCTATCGGTATCTCGACATTGTTATAGTAAAGTCCTCTTGTATTATGGTTATCATCCTTAACCATTCCACATACTGGAATCGTAAGGTTAAGCTCCCTTAATACATCAAGTGCTATATTGACCTGTCCTCGTCCACCATCCATCATAATAAGGTCAGGGTAAACCGCAAATCCAGCCGAACCTTCGAGTGCTCTTTTAAAACGCCTTGTAAGAACCTCACGCATGCTTTTGTAATCATCCGGACCCTTAACCGTCTTAATCTTGAACTTACGATAGTCATTCTTCTTAGGCTTGCCATCCTCAAATACAACCATTGAACCAACTGACTCAATACCATTCGTATTCGATATATCATAAGCCTCTGCACGCCGCAGCTTAGGGAGATTAAGCCATCCGGCAATCTCTTCCATCGCACCTATTGTGCGCTGCTGTTCACGCTTAATCTTCTCCCCATCCTGTATAAGAACCATCTTGGCATTCTTATATGCAAGCTCAACAAGCTTCTCCTTATCGCCCTTCTTAGGCGTAATTATCGATACTTTTCTCTTCTTGATATCAGACAGCCACTGAGCTATTATGTCGCTGTCCTCAATCTCTTCCTGAAGCATGACAACATTAGGAATATAAGGAGTTCCTCCATAGTACTGTTTCATGAACTGTGATATTATCTCGCTCCTCGTATCGCCCTCTGCAACGCTCATGTGAAAATGGTCTCTTCCAAGAAGCTTTCCACCTCTTATAAAGAATACCTGTACAACCGCATCCTGACCGTCAGAAGCTGCCGCTATGACATCTCTGTCTGTTGTCTCATCCATTGTTATCTTCTGCTTCTGTGCCACCTGCTTTACACTCTCACACAAATCACGGTATCTGGCAGCCTCCTCGAACTCCAGTTTCTCTGATGCCTCCATCATCTGCTCTGTGAGAGAGTCTATTATCACTGAATAATTGCCATTTAAGAATGACTCAACACTCTCTATTGATTTCTTATAATCAGCTTCTGATATATACCCCTGACATGGCGCAGAGCACTGACCTATGTGATAATTAAGACATGGTCTTTCCTTGCCCTCATCCGCAGGAAGTCTCCTGTTACACGTCCTTATCTTATACAGCTTGCACAACAGCTCAATCGTATCCTTAACAGCTCCGGCAGATGTGTATGGCCCATAATATTTACCTGTTCCATGCTTCATCTTACGCGAAAACAGAACTCTCGGATACTTCTCACCCGTAGTTATCTTGATGAAAGGATATGTCTTATCATCTTTAAGCATAGTATTATACTTAGGACTATGCTCCTTTATAAGATTACATTCAAGTACAAGTGCCTCAAGTTCTGAATCAGTTATTATATACTCGAAATAATCAATCTGTGAAACCATTCTCTTAATCTTGGCAGAGTGATTCGTGCTCGCCCTGAAATACTGACGCACCCTGTTCTTAAGATTAACAGCCTTACCGACATATATGATAGTTCCGAGTTTATTATGCATTATATATACTCCCGGCTTGTCCGGAAGCTTCTTTAATTCTTCTTCTAAATTAAACATGTCTACCTTCATATGAAGATGCCATCACTGCCAGCTATACAGCAAGGATGTACATGACATATATCCTCTTAACCAGCGGCATCTTGGAATAAATATAATTTCTCAGGCTGATATAATGTCTTATCATATCTTTATCTGCATCGACTTTATATCTTCCATTACTATACATTATATTAACCGCTTTTTCCACTATATCCGAATATTCTTTCACTCTGAATGTGTAGTCATTTTTTTCCACATATCTTGCGTACTCCATATAGTCCATATGCGCCGGTCTTACCATTCCGGCTATCTTCATAAGCCGCTCAAGATTGTTGTATATCGCAACAACATCTCCCGACTCTGTAAGTTCATGGAATTTCTTGACAATTCTGCGTTTTAAAAGCCATACAAACATCACAACTGCACACATAACAAGCGCAATAATGCCAAATATCGAAATTTCCCATATTATTACTGAATTACTGTTATCAGATGTTATATTATCCCCAGATGCCTCTGATAATATGCCATCGCCATCCACAACACCACTATTATCCGCAGTATCTGCTTCTGTCTCTGACTGTGTTACACGCTCACCGCTGTCACCGTTATCAGGCTGGTCATCTGATGAATCCTGCTGGCTGCTGTTATTATTATTCGCTGCCACATTATTCTGTACACTCTGGTTTCTTCTTATATCATCAAGCGATACAACAGAACCAGACGAAGGTGTCGGGTCAACAACAATCCAGCCTATTCCATCCAGATATACCTCCACCCACGCATGGGCATCCTTTGAATATATGCTTACCTGGATTTTTCCATCTTCTAAAGCCTTATTAGATGCTGCTATCTCTTTCTCAGTAAGCATATATCCTTCCGCATATCTTGCCGGAATACCATAGCTTCTGAACATAAGTGTCGCCGCTGATGCAAAATATGAACAGTAGCCAGATTTACTTTCTGTCAGGAAATAATCAACAAAATCTTTGCCCTCAGGAACTTTACCGGGACTTAATGTATACTTGTAATTGTTCTCAAAAAATCTGTTAACATATGCTATCGCACTTATATAATCGGAAATTGTATTCGCCCTTTTCTTTGATGACACACTTGATATGCTTTCCTGTGTCTGTGGAGTAACTGCTGTATACTGATTCTTGACGTCTCTTAGAACATCCTTAGTCTTGTTAATATTATTATAGCTTATATCATATAAATCACTATATACTCTCGGTTCAATCTCATAGAAATCCTCACTTGAAGATTTCCTGCCTGACAAAGTAACTTCTCTTGTATGTTTAGAGAATAATCTGTTATTGCCGCTCCTGTTATTATTAACTATATCCTCGACACTTTTACCATTAACAACAAGCTCATCAAGAGTTTTTGTCATATTCTCTGCTGCCGTAATGTCTGCTTTATCAGCTTCCCATCTGTTAGCTCCATATGAATATGTTCCACCTGTAAATGTCTTGATATACTGTGCCTTTCCTGTATTCTCAGTCACAACATATCCAGCCAGTTCACTGCTGAGTTCTATTGAATCCTGTCTTCCAAGCTTACCGCTGTTAATAACTGATGATGAAGCTTTGGCGTCATTACTAATATGGTTTATGCCACTGAATTCAAAATTGGCAAAATCTATATCAAAATTCGACTGTATATATTCTGCCACCTTGCTGTTATTGATATTAAATACCTGCGGTTTATTGTAATTATCGGACATAAAGAATACAAGCAGTGCACCGACAAGTGCCACCATAGCTTCACTTACAAGTCCTGTCTTATAGTTGTCTCCTGCTGCCACACCAATCACATATCCTATACCAGCAATCCATATGTAACCTGATGGTATGACAAGTGCCGCAGTATATATAATAGGCAGTGCGCATGTAAGAATAACTGCAACAAGCATTGATTTGATACATCTTACATTTATGACAATAAGCCATGAACAAAGAACTGCCATATATACAAGCATCTCTGTGAGCTGTGCCGACTTCTCGTCCATAACAGATGACCCAATCGCTGCAAGTCCATTGCCAAATATCGTATCATAGACATCATTAGCAAAATATATCAGCGATTTGATAATATATCCTGCACGCACAATGCCATACACAAGCATTATTCCACCCGCCGCATACAGAACCTTCTTCCATACCAGAGTGAAGAGCACAACTGATATAACAGATGCCGCAAGAATAATCGCAAACTCTATACGCAGTGCATCTGTATTACGCAGATTGAAAATAACGGACATTATTCCCAATAAGCCCGTTATTAACTGACATATTTTATTACACGCAATTTCCCTGATACTGACTTTCTTCTTGTTACCCTTCATATCTGTCCTTAAGCCTTATCACTAACATCCTCATTAACATTGATAACCCTGTATCTGTCATCCTCATAATCTCTTGATGTTATAAATATACTGCCATCATCTGTTACTATTCCATGTTGTTTCAGCGCATTATCAAGCTTTGCAATTGAATCCTTTTCTGGTCTTAAATCATACAGCTTTGTCATTGCCTCATAGACTTCATCACGATTCTCAAAGCTGTAAGCCACATAATCACCATGCGCCGCATCCCATGCGATATACTCGCCTGTGGCTTCTTTATCAATACACAAAAGCCCTACTGATAAACACCATGTATATATCTTGTCAAGAACATCTCTGCCTGACTTTTCTTTATCCATCTCTATATCCACAATAATGCGGATAGTGCATTTAACAGTTTCACCGAACTGCTTTACGATATAATCATCACCATAAAAGCTTCTCTTCCAGTGAATCCTGTTGAGTGTATCTCCCTGCTGATACACCCTTAAATCAACAACTTCTGTATTATCATTCTCATAAAACGACTGTCTTATAAGCTCCATATCTCTTATTATGCTGTGCCGTAAAGAATACAGGTCAATAGCCTTTGGATGTACTATAATCTTCTTGACATACGCATAATCCGTGTCCGTATTAAACATACGGAAATAGTCTGATATTGCCAGCTTTAAAAGCCTGACATTGACTATCCCCACATGCTTTGCAACAAATCTACAGCTACATTTACCCTCAACTGATGTAACATCATACACCACCGGTTCTGCCGAATCATCATTAGAATATGAGAGCTGCATCTTACATCTGCCATTAGGCAGTTTGACAGAAAATCTTCCCTTGTATACAAAAGCGGCACTGATTCTGTCTCCGACTGTATAATACTTCTGCATATCTTTGGTATACACTCTTATCCCGCTTAAAGACAGACGATACAGCAAAAAATCTATAACAAACACTGCCAGCAGTATTATAAGCACCATCATGAACTGATAATCAACATACATGAAATTAAGTGCAAGAACTGCAAACAGCATACACATATACAAAAATCTTCGTAATAATATCATAATCAATCCCCATGCACATTAACATCTACACGTTCATATTAGCTGTTATCGCCGGAATCGGAACATTCTTCAGAATACTGTTAGTCACTGATTCGACAGTAGTCCTGCCCCTGTGGATTCCACTGTCAAGCACAATTCTGTGATTGACAACATCCGGGAAGATATACTGTATGTCTGATGGCAGGCAGTAATCTCTTCCACGAAGGAACGCCTGTGCCTTGGATATCCGCAGAAGTGCTATGCTTCCTCTTGGGCTTAATCCCTGACTTATATCTGCATTTTCTCTTGTTGCCTTGGCAAGCCTGGCTATATACTCATACACTGAATCCTCAACATACACGTCATCAACATTCTGCCTTACCATTCTCAGCTCATCCTCTGTCATAACTGTATCAATCTGTGTGCTGATTCTTCTCTGCTTAGACTTGAGAATCTGGATTTCCTCATCAACCTTGGGGTAACCCATATTAATCTTAATCATGAATCGGTCAAGCTGTGACTCTGGAAGGCTCTGTGTTCCGATAAATCCATATGGATTCTGTGTTGCTATTACCATAAATGGGTCTGGAAGCTGGTATATCTTACCATCTACAGATGTCTTGCCCTCCTCCATTACCTGTAACAGTGCTGACTGTGTCTTAGGTGATGTTCTGTTAATCTCATCTGCCAGAAATATATTGCAATTTACCGCTCCTGCCTTATACTCAAATTCGCCAGTTCCTTTATTATACATGTTAAATCCAACAATATCTGAAGGCATGACATCCGGCGTAAAATGCATTCTGTTACATTTCAACCCGAGTGCCTTGGCAAATGCCGAAGCCATCGTAGTCTTACCTACACCGGGAATATCTTCAATCAGAACGTGTCCGCCTGCAAGGAATGCTATCATAACCTTGCATATCTCCTCGTCCTTGCCCACAACGCTCTTCTTAACCTCCATAAGAGCCTTTTTAACTTTTTTTAAATTAGTAGAACTGTCTGCCATCTATTCAATCTCTCCTTATTCTGTCTCAATCGCAAGTGCAATGCCAGCCTCTTTTAACTCATCGAATGTAATCTTAACGCTTGATACCTCAAATGTATAAGTAAGCACATTGTTAGTATCTATGCCATATGTACTCATAAGTGCTTTGAAATCTTTTTCATCAACACCGGAAGCCAGTACATCAAATGCCTCTGGTATTGATGCAGTTAAAACGATTCCATCATTGGTAAGATACCAGTTCAGGCTTCCTTCTTTTCCACGCGAAAGGGTATCACTGTAGTTTCCAGCATATACTTCATCCTTAATATCGCTATATGACATGTTAAAGCATACATACGCTGAATGTTCTGTATCCTGGACTGACACATCTATATTATCCATTGTATCATATCCGCTGCCAGTCTGCTGTGCATCTTCTTTGGATGTAATGTAAGTTATCGCATTATAATAATCAATATTAGTAGCAAATATATCACTCAGTGACATCTGTTTATCATTAGTTGAAAATGTTGCGCCTGTAATCTTGCTCACTGAAGCCGTACAATTATTGTATCCAAGGAATGAACCTATTACATAATCATACATGTTATAAAATGACACTACATAACTGTCTGTACCCTTAATCTTAAATCCAGCCGATTCAACTGCTGAGTATTCAGCCTGACTGACAGTCATCTTATTATTGCCAATATTATGCTGTGTCCACACTGTATTATAATAACTATCCACACCTTTAACTATAGAGCCATTAGGTGCATACAACACTGGATATGTTATATCAAGTACTCCACCCATATTCAGAGTGTTTGATGTTGTATAATTCTTCACAGATGTAATCATCTCTACTGTATACGGTTTACTTGCCACACCGCTTCCATCACCCATGTTATCTTCATTCTGGGCTGTATTGTAATTGTTCTTTAATGCTTCTGTATTCTTACCCGCGATAGAAGCCACAACCACGCTTCCCATAATCACAATAATGGCAGCCGCAGCTATTGTCGCAAACTCTCTCATCATATGTATTCTTTTGTTTTTTCTATTATCAACTGAATGTATTTCTCTTATCGTATCGTCAGTAACATCTTCAAAGATTCCGGATTTATTAATTATTTCCTGAATCTGCTCTTGGATTTCGTTATCATCAGGATAAATAATCTTACTCATAATCCTCCAACTCCTTTCTTAACTTCTTTACCAGAGAATAATACTTGTTCTTAACAGTTGACATGCCAATTCCCATCATATCGGCTATCTCAACAAATGAATATCCCTGTTCTGCCCTCAGCAAAAATATCTTTCCTACGTCCTCATCATAATTCTTTAGTCTTGCTAATATTCTATCTTTAGTCATTGAATTGATAACAACATCATCAACTCTCTGTGTACTTTCCTCTTCGTAATCCATCAACACATCTGTCATCATGGACTCTTTGCCCTGTCTTCCACGCTTATAATCAATTATCTTATTAAGCGCAATCTTGCTTATCCATGTGCCAAATGAAGCTTTGGTACTGTCAAACTGATTAAGGGATTTTAGCACTGATATGAATGTCTCCTGAGTCAGGTCCTTCGCCAGCTCTGCATCATTCGTCCGCATATATATGCTCTTATACACTTTCTTATAATGCCTCTCAATCAGGTCATGAGCTGCCATCTGATTATTGTCTTTCAGAATCTGCTCTACAAGATAGGCATCTGACTCTATAATCTTTCCAAGTATTCCCACAGGTCTGCTGCCAGCACTCATCATGTCCCCTCCATTTATGTTTTTTATCTTCTGTCACTTTATATACGAGAAGCGTTTCAAAAAAGTTGGAAAAAAATTTTAATTTTATTGTATGATGTTGGGGTCAAAAGGTATTTTGACCTTTTGACCCTGGTATCATTGTATAAAAAAAGCTGTGCCATACCAGACACAGCTTCTTATCTTTTAATTATTCATCTATGCTTCTCTGCTTTCTTCTGCCGAGAATAACTATTCCTATACCCATAAGCATAACGGCAACTGGTATTGCTATCCACATGAAATCCTTAACACCTGTCTTTGGTGTATTATCATATCTTCCACTTCCATTATAGCTTGTACTGCTATTATTATAATTGCTGTTAGTAGTGCTTACAGTATTAGCTCTTGTAGTTGTATTAACTGCTGTAGTAGTTGTTGCAGCCGCTGTAGTTGTGGCTGTTGTTGTCTCTGTTCCAGCCTTGGCATTATATAATGCATATGGTGAAAAATGTGATGGCATAAAGTCAACATACAGCTTTAAACCTATACTTGTTACTGTTATGCTGTTTACAACTTCTATCTTACTATCTGATGATAAAGTCAACACCTGAACGTCTGCTGAATCCCAGCCATCTGGAAGAGGAATCTTAACACGCATATTAGTTGGCACAGTTGTTACTGCTGTTCCATCTGCTGTTAATGACAAATCAAATGTTTTTAACTTATTATTATCAAATGTATATCCACTGCTGTTAGCTGTGTTCGCCGCAACAAACTTAGTAATTATCTCTGATATTGTTGTATCTGTCTTAGTTGGTATGCCATATGTAAGACTACCACCAGCTATTCCCCAGTAAAACACTTCATTATCAAAATACTGTGTATCTATAAGCACCTTGTACTCTGGATTACTGTTATAGTTGTAATATAAAACATAATTTACAGGGAATCCCTCACCAGTAAATATGATATCTTTATCATTAATTGCTGAATCTAACTTTTTCAATTCAAGAGTATTATCATCTGATATCGTATATGAATATAATTCAATTTTATCATGATGGTCTTTCCAGCCAGAAGGAGTTGGAATTGTAATCTGAGCCTTATTAATTGGTGCGTTATCATCTGTCTGTGATAAAGTAAAGAATTTCAGCTTAGTTAAATCCATGCTTTTATCTGTAAATAAAGCTAATTTACTAGGGCTGATTGATAATGTACTCTCCTCAGCCGTCTGTGATGTAGACAGTCCATCCCTATCCCATAATATACTAACATCCGCATCACTTGCTAACAAATTGTCGGATTCAATTTTAATATTAAAGTTGTTAATTGAAACATCAGATTTCTTATATTTACCCTCACTTACCGTAATAAGCGGGTCATCATTCGTAAACTGTTTAAAATATAAACTAACACCATCTACATAGCAGTTTACTTTTGACACTTTAAGTTCAAGTTCGTCTTGAGTAGCCGTTTTACTCATAAATGCCATGTTATCAATCTTATCTTTTGATATGTTACTATAAATTGTCAAATCTGGAATTGCAGTATTGCCAAAAGCAAGACTTCCTATGGATTCTACATCTTTACCTATAACAA
>URGC01000052.1 GCA_900547255.1 uncultured Eubacterium sp.
TTGAGGATTGTGAGAGTGCAAAGCACGTAGCAATCTGGTATCAAAGGGGTCAAAAGTCCAGAATGTTATTGTGCATGTACAAATCAGCATTTTGGAATATTGAGATGGAAGACAGGTGTGAATATGAAGTATGAACATTTTGAGACATTGAAGAAAAATAGTGATTTTAAAAATGTATATAATAAGAAAAAATCCTTTAGTGATAAATATCTTGTTATGTATATAAGCAAGAACGGAACGGATACGATTAGACTTGGTGTATCTGTGAGTAAGAAAGTCGGGAATAGTATTGTCCGACACAGGCTTGCAAGACTCATAAGAGAGAGCTTCAGACTTGAAAGTCATAAGATTCAAAAGGGTCTTGATATTGTGGTTATTGCCAGGACAAGCCTGAAAGACAAAGGTTATAATGAAACTCATCAGTCAATGGTTAAGTTATGTAAACATTTTGGTATATATGATGAAGAAAATCCTGCTTAAATTAATATGGTTTTATCAGAATGCAATATCTCCTTATAAAGGAAGAAGTTACTGCAATTATGTTCCAACATGTTCTGCCTATGCAAAAGAGGCTATAGAGACCTATGGTGCTGCAAAGGGTGGATTTATGGCTTTAAAAAGGTTTTTAAGATGTAATCCTTTCATGAAGGGTGGTTATGACCCGGTACCTGTTAAGGGGAAGAATTCATATAAGAAGATTACACCTAAACCATAATGGAGGTAATAAATTGTATAATACAATAATTAACCCAATTGCTACATTACTTGGTAAGGTAATGGATATCCTTTTCACAGGACTTAATGCAATTGGTATCGGTAATATTGCTATTGCAATTATATTGTTTACACTTATTGTCAAGCTTTGTATGCTTCCACTTACAATCAAGCAGTCAAAGATGACAAAGTTAAACTCTGTTATCCAGCCTGAAATCAAAGCAATACAGGCTAAATACAAAGGAAAACAGGGTGATCCTGCGGCGGCAGCCAAGATGCAGGAAGAAACCAAAGCTGTATATGAAAAATATGGTACATCAATGATGGGTGGATGCTGGCAGCTTCTTATACAGTTTCCTATCCTGATGGCACTTTACAGAGTGTTCCAGAGAGTACCTATATATATAACAGCTTTAAAGCAGCCATTTCTTGAGATACTTGACAAAACAGGTATATTTGCATCAGATGGATTTGCAGATTACATGGGTTCTACATTCTCAGTATCATCATCAAGAATTGTGTCAGACTGGACTAACCTTGATGATACAATCGTAGCTATGAACTCATTCACAGCAGACCAGTGGGATACATTCAGAGAGCATTTCTCTTCATATGCTGATATCATCACACAGAATCAGCATCTTATCAATGAGATGAATACAACACTCTTTGGAATCAACATTTCACAGGTTCCTACATTTGCTTTAAATGCAGCTATCCTTATCCCTATCTTAGCCGGTGTATCACAGTATATCAGTACTAAGATTATGCAGGGTAAGCAGGAGATAGATGACGATAACCCAGCAGCAGCTTCAATGAAGATGATGACAATATTCATGCCAATTATGTCAGCATTCATCGCATTCTCAGTTCCTGCCGGTCTTGGTCTTTACTGGATTGCTACTGCTGTTATACAGACAATCATCCAGCTTATTGTTAACAGATATTATGATAAGCTTGGTACAGAAAAGATAGTAGAAAAGAATATAGAAAAGCGTAATAAAAAGCTTGCTAAACAGGGTCTTTCACCTGAAAAGATTGCAAAGAATGCAACAACAACAACTAAGAATATCAGTTCTGTAGATAAGAACAAGGATAGAATTGAGAAGCTTCAGGCTATGAAAGATGCTAATGACCAGAAGATTAAAGAAATCAAAGAATCTACTTCATATTATAAGACAGCTAAACCAGGAAGTCTTGCAGAGAAGGCTGGAATGGTAGCAAAGTACAACGAAAAAACTAAAAAGTAATATGTTTTCATTGTGATGTGGTAAGCCACATGAACAGGAGGATAAATATGGATTATATTGAGGTTTCAGGAAAAAATGTAGATGAGGCATTAACTAATGCTCTTATCAAATTAGAGACAACAAGTGATAAGGTTGAGTATGAGGTTATTGAAAAGGGAAGCTCAGGTTTCCTTGGTATGTTCAATAAGCCAGCAGTTATCCGTGTAAGAAAGAAAGCAGAGGAAGCAGCACAGCCAGTTAAGAAGGAAGATCCAGTTAAAGAGGCTGCTCCAGTAAAGAAAGAAGCTGAGAAGAAGCCTGCAAAGGCTGCTGAGCCAGCAAAGACAGAAAAGCCATCTTTCAAAAAGGAAGAGCCTGTTGTTGAAAAGAAAGCATCTCATGATGATTCAGAGGATATAGCTGAGGAGAAGAAGTCTAAGTATACATCAGTTATGCCTAATGAAGAAATCGAGAGAAGAATCAAGACATTCCTTGCAGATATGTTTGCAGCTATGGGATTTGAGGTAGAAGTTAAGGTATTATTCGATGATCCTGAGTGTGTTAATGTAGAGTTATCTGGTCCTAACATGGGTGTTCTTATCGGCAAGAGAGGACAGACACTTGATTCAATCCAGTATATTACAAGCCTTGTAGTTAACAAGGGTAAAGATAAGTATGTAAGAATCAAGCTTGATACAGAGGACTACAGAAACAGAAGAAAGGAAACTCTTGAAAATCTTGCAAGAAATATAGCTTACAAGGTTAAGAGAAGCAGAAGACCTGTTTCACTTGAGCCAATGAACCCTTATGAGAGAAGAATCATTCATTCAGCACTTCAGAATGATAAGTTCGTATCTACTAAGAGTGAGGGCGAAGAGCCATTCAGACATGTAGTTGTATACCTCGACAGAGAGAAGAACGGATACAGAGGCAAGTCTGAGAGATAACCATTTTTCAAAGAAAAATGAGCGGATTACGAATGTTTTTGAGGATTGTGAGAGTGCAAAGCACGTAGCAATCTGGTATTAAAGGGGTCAGAATACCTTTTGACCCCAACATCATAATTAATAGAAGTAAACTTATTTTGGCTGAAATAGAAAAAATTTTCTGATAAAATCCAAAATATGCTAATTTAAAGTGAATTTTAGATTGGTTTGAATCAATTAAGATTAAAAGGGCGGAAAAATCCAAGAATTCATAGATTTCTGGATTTTTCCGCCTCATTTTTTATATAAAGAAAATACTTGGGTTTAGCGAAGTGTAAAGATGCACTTTTTGGATTTTATGAAGATAAATATGTTAAGAAATCCAATTTAACTCGTAAAGTAAATAATTATAGAAATTCAAGAGACTGCTGGTAAAAGTAAGCTTTTTTTGGTATACTATTATAATTGTTTATATGTTGATGTATGTGTTAATATTGACATCAGCAGGATAAGATTATAAGTTTCAAGGTCAGGGAGAAATGCAATGGAGCACACTATAGCAGCGATATCTACAAGTACCATGAGCAATGGTGGAATAAGTATAGTACGTATGAGTGGTGAAGATGCGGTAGAGATAGCAGATAAGATATTCGTATCGGCTTCAGGTAAGAAATTATCAGAAGTGCCAAGCCATACGGTTCATTATGGACATATTGTAAGTAATGGTGAAGTGTGTGATGAGGTTCTTGTGATAGTGATGAGAGCACCTAACACATATACAAGAGAAGATGTTGTTGAGATTAACTGTCATGGTGGAATACTTGTTACAAGAAAGGTGCTTGCGGCATGTATGGATGCTGGCGCAATGCCTGCTGAACCAGGAGAATTTACTAAGAGAGCATTTCTTAATGGAAGAATAGACCTTTCACAGGCAGAGGCCGTTATAGATGTTATCAACTCTAAGAATGATTATGCACTAAAGTCATCTGTGAATCAGTTAGATGGTGCATTATCCAAGAAAATCCGTGATTTGAGAGAGATTATAATTAATCATGTGGCATATATTGAGGCTGCATTGGATGATCCTGAACACATAGAGCTGGATAACTATGTTGATAAGGTTAAAATTGATGTTGATAACTGTGTGAATATTGTGGATAACCTTGTGAAAAATGCCGAAAACGGTCGTATAGTGCGGGATGGAATCAAGACAGTTATCTTGGGGAAAACTAATGCGGGCAAATCGAGCCTTTTAAATGCACTTGCAAGAGAAGACAGAGCGATAGTTACAGATATAGAAGGAACCACAAGGGATGTACTCGAAGAGCAGATTAATATAGGTGGAATAACACTCAATCTCATAGATACTGCCGGAATACGAAAGACAGATGATTATGTGGAGAATATCGGTGTTGAGAAAGCTAAGAAATACGCTTCTGAAGCTGATTTGATAATATATGTTGTTGATGGTTCAAGACAGCTTGATAATAACGATTATGATATAATGAATCTTATCAAGGACAAAAAGGTAATTGTCCTTCTTAATAAGTCAGATATAGGACAGGTTGTAAGTGCCAACGATTTAAAAGACCTGTCATGCTGTGATATAATATCCGTGTCTGCGAAAGAGGAGACTGGATTAGATAAGCTTGAAGAGGGAATAAAGCAGTTATTCTTCTCAGGCAATATATCATTTAATGATGAAGTTATAATAACTAATGCAAGACACAAAGCACTTTTACAGGAGACTTTGAACAGCTTAAAGCTTGTGTCAGATGCTATAGATATGGGAGTAAGTGAGGATTTCCTCACAATAGACCTTATGAATGCGTATGAAAAGCTTGGACTTATAATAGGTGAGGCAGTTGAAGATGACCTTGCCAACCAGATTTTCAGCAAATTCTGCATGGGTAAGTAATTTTAAGTATTAATATTTATTTTAAATTTTTAAAATAAGTTAATTTGTGATGTTTATTGTGGTCAATTCATTATGACTATAATGATAATAAAGATGTTTGTAACATGAAAGTGGAGGATGTATAAGAATCATGGCTAATATTGTGGAAAATTATGATGTTGTTGTAGTTGGTACAGGACATGCCGGATGTGAAGCGGCACTTGCTTCTGCCAGATTAGGTCTTAAAACAATTGCATTTACAGTAAGCTGTGAGAGTATTGCCATGATGCCTTGTAACCCTAATATAGGCGGCAGTTCCAAGGGACATCTTGTAAGAGAGATAGATGCACTTGGTGGTGAGATGGGTAAAAATATAGATGCTACATTTATACAGTCAAAGATGCTTAACAGTTCTAAAGGCCCTGCTGTCCACTCTCTTCGTGCACAGGCTGACAAGTCAGACTACAGCCACAGAATGAGAAAGGTTATGGAAAACACTGATAATCTTACAGTCCGTCAGGCTGAGGTTTCAGAGATAATCGTTGAAGATGGCGTGATTAAAGGCGTTAAGACTGTATCAGGAGCTGTGTATAATGCTAAGGCAGTTGTACTCTGTACAGGCGTATACCTTAAAGCCAGATGTATATATGGTGATGTTAGTTATGAGACAGGTCCTAACGGACTTTTGCCAGCGACAATGCTTACACAGTCGCTTGTTGATAATGGAATAGAGGTAAGAAGATTTAAAACTGGTACACCAGCCAGAGTTGATAAGAGGTCAATAGATTTCAGCAAAATGACAGAACAGTTTGGTGATGAGAGAGTTGTGCCATTTTCATTTACAACAGACCCTGATTCAATCCAGAAAGACCAGGTTTCATGCTGGCTTACATATACTAATGAGGATACACACAAGATTATAAGAGATAATCTTGACCGTTCACCTCTGTATGCGGGTGTTATTCATGGAACTGGACCTAGATACTGTCCATCAATTGAGGACAAAATTGTAAGATTTGCAGATAAAGACAGACATCAGATATTCATTGAGCCAGAAGGTCTCTACACTAATGAGATGTATCTTGGTGGAATGTCAAGCTCAATGCCAGAAGATGTGCAGTATTCCATGATACATACTGTTCCCGGACTTGAGAATGCCGTTATTGTAAGAAATGCTTATGCTATCGAATATGACTGCATTAATGCAATTCAGCTTAAATCTTCACTTGAATTTAAGAATATAAGTGGATTGTTCTCAGGCGGACAGATTAACGGAAGTTCTGGTTATGAGGAAGCGGCTGCGCAGGGTATAATAGCTGGTATCAACGCTGCCATGTATGTTAAGAACGAAGAACCACTTATATTACAGCGTTCTGAGAGTTATATAGGTGTTCTGATAGATGACCTTGTAACTAAGGAGACAGCAGAGCCATACAGAATGATGACTTCAAGGGCTGAGTACAGGCTTATACTCCGTCAGGATAATGCTGACCTTAGATTAACTAAATATGGTTACAGAGTTGGTCTTATTGATGAAAAGCGTATGAATGGCGTGATTAACAAGGAAAAGCAGATAGAAGAAGAGATAGAGCGTGTTAAGAGTGTCAATATAGGAACTAATGAGACAGTCCAGAAGCTTGTAACACAGTATGGCAGCACAGAGCTTACAACGGGTGTAACACTTGCTGAACTTATCAAGCGTCCTGAACTTACATACGATATTCTTGCACCGATTGACCCACACAGACCAGAGCTTGCGTGGGATGTGAGAGAACAGGTTAATATTAATCTCAAATATGAAGGCTATATTGACAGACAGTTACGTCAGGTTGAACATTTCAAGAAACTCGAAAATAAGATAATTCCTGATACAATTGATTATATGCAGATTAGCGGTCTTAGAAAAGAAGCTATGCAGAAGCTTGATAAATTCAAGCCTCATTCAATCGGTCAGGCATCAAGAATATCAGGTGTATCACCAGCCGATATATCAGTGCTTCTGGTATATATGGAGAGTATGAGAAGAAAATAAGCGAGGTTATATGGATAATAACGAATTTAAAGAACTTTTGATGAAAGAGCATGTTGAGATAACGGACAAACAGGTGGAACAGTTCAATACATATTATGAGACTCTTATTGAGTGGAATGAATTTATGAATCTTACTGCGATAACAGAGTATGATGATGTTATGATTAAGCATTTCGCAGACAGTGTTGCCATCAAATATGCTGTGGATAAGTTATCTGAAGAAAATGAGGCATGGGGAAAAGAATTTGCCTCTCTTAAGAGTATAATAGATGTAGGAACAGGAGCAGGTTTTCCGGGACTTCCGATTAAAATAGCATTTCCAGAATACAAGGTGATGCTTCTTGATTCGCTTAATAAGAGAGTTAAATTTCTTAATGAGGTTATCACAAGATTGAATATTTCGGACATAGATGCGGTACATTCAAGAGCAGAAGATGGTGCCAGAAATGTTTCTTTTCGCGAAAAATATGATATCGGTGTATCAAGGGCTGTTGCCAACATGTCTACATTATGTGAATATGTTCTGCCATTTGTAAGAGTTGGTGGATATTTTGTCGCATTCAAGTCAGGTAATGTGGAAGAAGAATTAGAAAATGCATCTAAGGCAATTCATGTGCTTGGCGGACAGGTTGTTAAGAAATATGCGTTTAATCTTCCTGACACGGATATTGAGAGAACACTTATATTTATTAAAAAGGTGGCTCCTACATCTAAGAAGTATCCAAGAAAAGCCGGACTTCCAGGCAAGGAGCCTATCTAGGGTTGAGGTTTGGATGAAATAAAACAAAGCTGCGGATAAATCCATTTTTTGATGAAATGTGGATTTATTCGCAGCTATTATTGTTATAGAGCCAAACCTATATCGTACTGATACTGAAAGTAGTGTATTTTGGATTTTCTGAGTGTATCCATACTGTTTCAGCCAAAATTAGGGATAAATAATTTTACTTAGTAAGAACACCCTTCAAAATCTTATACAATTCAAGTGGCTGCTCTAATTGTGGCAGTAACTTTGAATTGACAATTCTGTAAGTCTCAATTGTTGGATTGAGGCTTGTAAACTGTTCAGTAACTTCCTTTGCATTAGGGTTTTCCTTGCCATTGATGACAGTAATATTGTTAAGTGTAGACAGTGCTCTTGATAAAGACACTGCTGTATATCCACAGTTCTTGCTTGTGAAGAGATATTTTGCGGATACACCTCCGATATGTGCTGTCTCATGGAATGCCTCAAGCCATTCATTACTGATAAATCTCTTATTATAAAAGTTCTTGGAAGCAAACCTGTCAGAAATATATTTTCTTGTAACACACATATTGTAGATAAGTGTTCCAATGATTGGAATATCAAGCAGATGCTTTCTGTATACATCCTTTTTGCGAGGTCCTTTGCCGGCAGATGCAATGCTCTGTGGATTGATAAGGACAATATTCTCATATGCAAGAGGATTATAAATAGCTGACATAAATACAAGTGTTGATGAATCATTAGAAGATATTACGTCAACACGTTTTTTAATTATATTGAGTACAAAGTCATTGATAAGCTGAGTATACATATATGTAGTGTATGTAATATTCGGTTTGTCAGAATGACCGCATCCGAGCAAATCAAGTGTATATACAGTATGCTCTTTCGCTAAAGGTTTAATAAGTCTCTTCCATTCATAAGATGAACTTTCTGATGAGAGATTGTGTATTAAAAGGATAGGAGAGCCTTCACCATCTTTGGTATATGCTATTTTTCCAAATTTCCAGTCATAATAAGATGTATTTTGATTGGCAGTTACATTATTTATAGTTGCATTATCTGTTATGGCTTTGTTAATCAGATGGCATATTGCAACGGCTGAAGTTCCGATGCCAACTGTAAGCCCGATTTTTTTCCATTTGTCCATGTGTAACCCCTTTCTTGCACACATAATATTAAAGGTAAGCCAAGTGTGCTTAAAACATAACCTTTATGTGTAGATTATAATATAATATGATGTTGGGGTCAAAAGGTATTTTGACCCCAACATCATTATATATAAAAATAGACTTTCATTTTTAATGATAATTATGTATAATTATAAGATAAGGCAGAACTTATAAGTAATCATAATTATAATTTGTGAGCATATATGAGTGAATGTTGAAATATATGTTTTATATTATAATAGTACATTGAATATGAAAATAATATATAAAATCCATTTACAATATATAGCGCGATAATTTATATAATACATTAATACGATATTTGTTATGTGTTATAAAATATACATTTATTATATAAGAGATTAAGTGATTTACATTTAATTATGATTTGAATAATTTGAGTGGAGTAATCTGGTATATGTAATATTTTAACCAGTTATGATACAAATAGGTGGATAAGGTTGAAAGATATTGTTGAATTTCTAAGTGAAGAATTGAATAAATCAATAGACAAGATTTCTGATTTGAAAACTGCTATTCAGAAAATTGAAATTGATATAGAGACTTCTTTATCTTATACACAGAGTATTATATCTAACAAAGATGACACGATAGACTTTTTTATGTCAGAGACATCAGATGATAGATTTAATAATAAAGAAATCAAAAATCTTAATAATGAGGTTGAATCACTTAATGCCAGATTGAATAATTATAGAGAGCAGCTTCAGGTTGAGACAGAAAGAATGTCTGATATAAAAGAACTTCTCAATAAATATTCAGTTGGCGATAAAGACAATATATTAGATTATTCAGTTAATAGTGAATCAAATATTAACTCACTGATTCAATCAGCTGATTCAATATATGAAAATGTATGTAATTATATAACTAAGGATGTAACAAATAAGATTGATATAATAACAAATAATAATAATCTTATTATGGCTTTGATTAATTCAGACCCATCAAGAGCATCACTTGAATTAGAAAGAAATAGTGATATACTTAATGGACTGGCAAAGTCATTAAAAACATTTTCTAAAAGGATATATAGATATAATCCAGAGTTTGGATTTAAAAGTAATTTTGAATATCTATGTAGAAAGTATAACAAAGAGAGTCAGACATTTTCATATACATATAATGATAATTTGAATATGGAATCTAAGATTAATGATAGCAAATGCAATTCATATTTTAAATTAGTTGCAAGTGTGATTGAATATATCAATGCTATTATTAAATCTGAAGATAATGAAGATGATGTTTCACGTGAAACATATAACGTGGAATATATTAACTACAAGACAAAGTCTAAGATTATATTTATATTAGATGAGAAGTATGAATATATAAAAGATGAATTTTCAAAGGATAATAATAATGAGATTGCTCTTGTTAAATTTTATCTTAATGCATCAAATTCATATGTTAAATTTAAAAAGTCAAAGGGTAACTTTTTGATAGAGATTGATAACAATTTGTACTGTACTAGATAAGAGGTGCTTATGAAAAATTCGATACTTATTGTAGACAATCAGATATTGTTTGCAGAAGGATTAAGAAGCCTGCTGGTCTCCAGTGGCAATTATACGGTAAAAGGAATAGCTAGTTCAGGATTGGAATGTCTTGGATTGATAGATAAGAATAAGCCAGATATACTTATCATTAATTCTAATATCGGAGAAGTATCTGCTATGGACATACTCAAAATTATAAGAGACCATAACATGGGAATTAAGGTCATATTCTTATCATCAGAGTTTGATGTTAACAAAGCAATCCAAGCACTTGATTATGGTGTTGATGGATATCTATTAAAAGATACAACATTTAACCAGTTACTTGTTGCAATTGAGACTGTGTTAGATGGTGCTCAATTCATACAGTCATCAATTCTTAATTCTGTTAATGTTTATCTTGCTCAGAATGATAATTGTAAGAAGACAACACTTACAAAGAGAGAGACTGAGATATTAAAAATGATTGCAGCGGGTTATCTTAATAAAGAGATAGGTTCGGAGCTTAATATAAGTGAGAGAACAGTTAAGAATCATGTATCAAGTCTGTTTAAGAAGATTGGGGTATCGGATAGAACACAGGCTGCGGTGTATGCAATAAAAAATAATATGGTGCAGATATAAATAAAAATGATGTTTCACGTGAAACATCATTTTTTTATCTTAGGGGAGAGTGGCTTCCCGCGGGAAAATTTGCGAGAATGAAGGCTAAGAAAGAGGGTGTTTCACGGGCGAGGGGGCTCGCCTACGCGGGCGTAGGCATTGCTTGCAATGGAGGTTATGGGAATGTCGTTGGGATAGTATTTAGTTTCACGTGAAACATATTTATAATTTTACAGTTAATACGGGTGACTATAGTATAGAAAAATTTGAAATTATTGTAATAAATAATTAATCAACTATGGAATATATAGAATTAAAATGTTATAATAATCAAATAGCATTATGATATGTGATGATACCAGAGTCAAAAGGTCAGAAAGCACGTAGCAATCTGGTATCAAAGGGGTCAAAATACCTTTTGACCCCAACATCATGTGATGTTATTATATGGGAATGGACATGGAGGAATGACATGGGTAGAGTAATAGCGATTGCTAATCAGAAGGGTGGAGTTGGTAAGACAACTACAGCAATTAACCTGTCAGCGTGTCTTGCGGAGGCAGGACAGAGAGTACTTGTGATAGATATAGATCCACAGGGTAATACTACCAGTGGATTGGGGGTTATGAAGGACGATATAGATAAAACTGTATATGAGGTTATGCTTCAGGAGATAGAGTTGACGGATGCAATTATTAAGAATATATTTGATAATCTTGATATTGTACCATCTAATGTTAACCTGGCTGGTGCAGAGATTGACCTTATAGATGTTGAGGATAGGGAATATATTTTAAAAAATGAGATTGCTAAGGTTAAGGGAGAGTATGATTACATTATATTAGACTGTCCTCCATCACTTAGTATGCTGACTGTCAATGCTATGACAGCATCGGATTCAGTTCTTGTTCCAATACAGTGTGAATATTATGCACTTGAAGGTCTGACACAGTTGATACATACGATTAATCTTGTTAAGAAAAAGCTTAATCCAGAACTTGAACTTGAGGGTGTGGTATTTACAATGTATGATTCAAGAACTAATCTTTCACTTCAGGTTGTGGAGAATGTTAAGGATAATCTTAACCAGACAATCTACAAGACAATAATTCCTAGAAATATTCGTCTTGCAGAGGCACCAAGCCACGGACTTCCTATTAATATATATGATAGCAGGTCAGCAGGTGCAGAGAGTTATCGAATGCTTGCACAGGAAGTTATGAGCAAGTGAAATAATAAATAAAATTAGAGAGGGTTTGTTAATGGCTACAGCAAAGAAAACAAGCAAAGGTCTTGGCAAAGGATTAGGTCGTGGAATTGGTAATCTAATTCCTGAAGAGAATAAGAGTGAAGAAAATGTAGTAGTTAAAGAGGTTGTCAAAGAAGTTGTTGTGAAAGAGCCTGCTGAGACAAAGGTAAGAATATCTCAGGTTGAGCCTAACAGAGACCAGCCTAGAAAGATGTTTGATGAAGATGCGCTGATAGAATTATCAGAGTCAATCAAGCAATATGGTGTATTACAGCCTTTATTAGTACAAAAGAAAGATAATTATTACGAAATAATAGCCGGTGAGAGAAGATGGAGAGCTGCAAAGCTTGCTGGTGTTAAGGAAGTTCCTGTTGTAATCAAGGATTATTCAGATCAGGAAGTTATGGAGATTGCTCTTATTGAGAATATCCAGAGAGAGGATTTGAATCCAATTGAAGAAGCACTCGCATATCAGAGACTTATCAAGGACTATAGATTAAAGCAGGATGAAGTTGCAGAGAAAGTATCTAAGTCAAGAGCTGCTATTACTAATTCATTGAGACTGTTAAAGCTTGACAAGAGAGTTCAGGAAATGGTTATGGAAGGCAAGTTAAGCAATGGACATGCCAGAACAATAATCAGCATTGAAGATGGTGATAAGCAGTATGCGCTTGCACAGAAGATATTTGATGAAAAGCTGAGTGTAAGAGAAGTTGAAAAGCTTATGAGGGATTTAGACAAGCCGGCTAAGCCAGCTAAAGAAGTTCCTGAGAATGATTTTGTATACAGGGATCTGGAAGAAAAGCTTTCTAAGGCTCTTGGTACACAGGTTGCCATCAAGAATAAGAATAATAACAAGGGTAAGATTGAGATTCAGTATTATTCACAGGCTGAGCTTGAAAGAATTATAGAATTTTTACCTAAATTCAACTAAAATTCAACCAAAAACGTAATTATAATCAGGGTTATCCTGATAGTAGCATTATATAAAGAAGAAATGCATCAGCATAATCTAAATAAAGATAAATAAGGAGAAACAATGATAGATATATTTGGAATAATATCTATAGATGCTTCGTATGTGGTTATTGCGTTGTTAGCCACAATCGTGTTCAGTATAATAACATTTATACTTGCGATAATAGGAATTGTTAAAGCATCTAAGATGAAGAAAAAGTACAACCAGTTCATGGCAGGTTCAGATGGAACATCAATAGAGAAGCTTATTAAGTCAAATCTTCGAGATGTAAAAGAAATTAAAAATACAACTATTAAGAATTTACAGGATATAGAAGATATATATAATAAGCTTGAAACAACATTTTGCAAAATCGGAATTAATAAATACGATGCGTTCCATGAGATGGGCGGCAAGTTAAGTTTTGCACTATGTATGTTAGACAAGAAAAATAATGGTTATATTGTTAATGTAATGCACAGCAATAACGGCTGTTTTGCATATGTAAAAGAGATTGTCAACGGCGAGTCATATATTGAACTTGGAGGTGAGGAGAAAAAGGCACTTGATGACGCACTTGCAGGAAGAGATGGTGATGCCGAGATATGTCAGAAAGTGAATAATATAATTGATAATGCAGGTGATGTAGCGGCTAATGCAGACGATATGCTTGACGCAGAAAAATAAAAGGTGCATAATGTCAATTATTGGATTATTTATGAAGAATGGAGAAAGATATGTTAGATTTAAAATTTGTCAGAGAAAATCCTGATATCGTAAAGCAGAATATCAAAAACAAATTTCAGGATAAAAAGCTTCCTTTAGTAGATGAGGTTATTGAACTTGATGCACAGGCGCGTGCAACACAGACAGAGGCTGATGAGCTTCGTGCTAACAGAAACAAGCTTTCTAAGCAGATTGGTGCTCTTATGGGACAGGGCAAGAAGGAAGAAGCTGAAGAAGTTAAGAAGCAGGTTAATGCTGATGCAGACAGACTCAAGGAGTTAGAGGCTAAAGAGGCAGAGCTTTCAGAGAAGGTTACTAAGATTATGATGACTATTCCTAATATCATTGATCCTAGTGTTCCAATCGGTAAAGATGACAGCGAGAATGTAGAGATTGAAAAATTCGGCGAGCCAGTGGTTCCTGATTTTGAGATTCCATATCATACAGATATTATGGCTAGATTTGATGGTATTGACCTTGATGCTGCTGGTAAGGTAGCTGGTAATGGTTTCTACTATCTTATGGGTGATATCGCAAGACTTCACTCAGCAGTTATCTCTTATGCAAGAGATTTCATGATTGACAGAGGATTCACATACTGTGTACCTCCATTTATGATAAGAAGTAATGTTGTTACTGGCGTTATGAGCTTTGATGAGATGGATGCCATGATGTATAAGATTGAAGGTGAGGATCTTTACCTTATCGGTACAAGTGAACATTCAATGATTGGTAAGTTCATCGATACAATCACACCAGAGGAAAAGCTTCCATTGACACTTACAAGCTACTCTCCATGTTTCCGTAAGGAGAAGGGTGCTCATGGTATCGAGGAGAGAGGTGTATACAGAATCCACCAATTCGAGAAGCAGGAGATGATTGTTGTATGTAAGCCAGAAGACAGCAACATGTGGTATGACAAGTTATGGCAGAACACAGTTGACCTCTTCCGTTCACTTGATATTCCAGTAAGAACACTTAACTGTTGTTCAGGAGATCTTGCTGACTTGAAGGTTAAGTCATTAGACGTAGAAGCATGGTCACCACGTCAGAAGAAGTACTTCGAGGTTGGTTCATGCTCTAACTTAGGAGATGCACAGGCAAGAAGACTTAAAATCCGTGTTCAGGATGAGAACAAGAACAAGTACTTTGCACATACACTTAACAATACAGTTGTTGCTCCACCAAGAATGCTTATCGCATTCCTTGAGAACAACCTTTGCGAGAATGGCAATGTTAAGATTCCAAAGGCACTTCAGCCATACATGGGTGGCAAGACAGAGCTTGTAGCTAAGTAAGAAAGTTTTAGTGTAATTAGCTGAATATTAATAAAAGATGCGTAAAAATCCAAGATTCATCAAGAAACTGGTTTTTTTCGCATCTTTTTTTACGCAAATCCAAAAATGTAGTTTAGCGAAGTGTAAAACACCCGTTTTTGGATTTTTTCACCTGTCACACTTATGCGCCTTTCGATACGCTTTAGGCGATATGTTATTAATCTTCTTAAATGTGTCACCAAAGTAATTGCTGTTGATAAATCCACATTCATAAGCAATCTCCTGAAGAGATTTTTCTGTGGTCTGCAACAGTCCTTCTGCGTGTGTGACACGGATGTGGCATAGATAATCACTGAATTTGATGCCGGTTGAATTTTTGAATTTAGTTGAGAAATATGACGGATTAAGTCCGAGAATTCTGGCAACATCATCAAGTTTCACAGGCTCCATATAGTGGTCAACAATGTATTTAACAGCGAGCTGCATGTCGTCATCAAGTGCATTGATATTATTTTCTTTGACAACAGTCATAAGCTTTACTGGTTTTGCATATTTGAAAAGACGTACTAAAAGATAGTTAAAAAGATTCTTATTCGCTATACTGCACAGGTCAGTATTGGCGTCATAATCCTTTTCAATTACTTCGAGAATTTTGTCAAATTCGTAACTGTCTGCCTCTGGTATTCTGAATAAGACACCCATAAGATGTGATAAAACCCACGCCGTTCCAAGTTCATCATAGAAATCTTTGATATGCTTGTCTGTAAAATTAATTGAATAGCATACAGTTGTTGTATCTTCATTATATTCTGTCCGATGAAGCACATTAGCAGGAATAATTATTATATGTCCAGCCTTGAGGGAATAATATTTGTCCTCGACAAGCAGATTGCAGTTGCCGCTGGCAATATAATACAATTCATGATAGTAGTGCGAGTGTGGAGAAGGCATACTGTAGCTTCCTTCATGAATCTTTTTCTTAATCATAAATGCATCTTTGTCGACATTGCTCCATCGTAAATGGCTGTTGCTGTCATTGCTGGCTATATTATCCATAAGCAATTGCTCCTCTTAATAATATAATAGTACTAAAAATGTAAAAACACTTCCCTAAAGTACTAAAAGCATATAATAAAAGATGTGTATATGTCAAATGAACTTTTTGTGTCTTTGATATGTTAATGAACATTTTATAAAATATGTATTGATTATCGGGCTATTTAGTGTTACTCTTAGAAACAGGATACAAATTATTGTAATATACTTAAGGAGAGCAATATATGTTCGGAATATTTGATGTTATTTCAGGCAGCTATTCTTATTTAGCTGGTATAGTTTCAAGTGCAGCACCTGCAACAGGTGACCAGGCTATGAAGTTAATCGTGCCTATGATTGCACTTATAATTGTGGCAGTAGCTTTAGTAGGTATTGTAATCTACATGTCTAATAAGGACAAGAAAAAGAAGAGTGGTAAGAATATTAAGGGCTTTGACAACAAGGACTTTAAGTAATAGCTGTTATAGTTATAGAGAATAATATTATCTGAATGGATACTATAAAGAAGGGACTTTAAGTTTTTAGGTAACATATATTACCTGAGGCCGAAGAAGTCCCTTTTTGTTGTATTTAAGCTGAATATGTGATAAACTGACACTATATGTAGGAGCGTGACATTGATTTATTAAGTTTGAAAAGGGGATTATCATGAGACTGGTAGCAATAGACGAACTGATAGGTAATGAAATTCTTGCAGTACCTGTCATGTCAAACGATGAAAAAGTGCTTATTCAGTCTGATACCGTGCTAAGAGAAGAATTTATAGAAAGACTCCGTGAATATGGAATAGAGTCAGTCTATATCAAAGATGCAGACGAGATTCGCAAGGAAAAGAAAGCGAAAGCCGACAATCAGACAGCAAGCTATACAATTGAAGAGACATTTGAGGAATCCCAAAATGTCATAAAGCAGGTGCTTAGCAAGCATATATATAAGCATAATGAAGAATTAAAAAAGGTGTCTGAAGAAGCAGAGAGCGTTATTGATAATATTTTATCAGAACCTAATGTGGTTGAGACAGTCACAGAGATTCGTAATATAAGTACTGATATGTATTCGCATTGTCTTAATGTGTGCATATTATCTACAATTATGGCGATTAGGCTTAAGATGAATGAAAGACA
>URGC01000053.1 GCA_900547255.1 uncultured Eubacterium sp.
GTCAGAAAGCCGATGCAAGCTTGCTTGCAAGAGGTTTTTTGACCCCAACATCATATTATAATATTGATACATCAAGGAGCTGGCTGATGAGAAATAATGGATTTTATCTTAGACAGGTGGCGGGAGATTCATGGCTGTTAATGCGTGGAGATTATCCAGTGAATCAAACGGAAACTAAAGACAGCTATATATATCCGATTAAGCTTAACGCTACAGGAGCGTATATATGGGAGCAGATTGAGCTGGGATATACAATTGATGATATTGCTGAGAATATGCAAAGAGAATATGGAATATCCTTTAAGGAGGCGCAGTCAGACGTTGAAGATTATGTCGAAAGTCTGGTTCAGAAAGGATGTCTGTATGTTGAATAGAGAAAGAATTATTCTAGTCGGTAATGGAGGATTAAGATGAAGACGTTAGTAATAGGGGGATATAATAAAGTAACTGCATCTATAATTCAGAAGCTAAGCAAGGAAGGCTGCGATATATATGTTCTGACCAGCAGCAAGGAAGATAAGAGCAGATTTCAGAATGTATATGAACACTATATATTTGCGTATGACAGTGACTGCATCAAGGAAGTGTTTGAGAGTGTCAATCCGGATGTGACAATTTTCACAGGTGCATTCGATTCTAATTACGACTGGAATGGTGGATATACAGAGGTTGTTAATTTTGGTAACGGACTGTTTAACTGTCTTAATGCATTTCAGTTTCTTGGACACGGAAGATTTATCAATCTCTCATCAAGTGAAGTCAAGCAGGTAACAAGAACAGAATATCAGGAGATTACATCTGCCAGGAGGGATTCATATTCTGGTGGATATGAGAAATATGCTGATATCTATAAGGCAGTAGCGTTAAAAAATGGAGAGTCGTCATGTTCTAACATGAGACAGAATACTAATGCAGATATTATAACACTCAGAGTAGACAATATGTGCTATGAGCCGGAGAACCCACAGGATTATGTGTTAAAGAGTGATATGTGCGCGAGAATGCTTATTGAGGCATATACTGACAAACAGACTACTATAACAGGAAAGTATTATTCGCCTATCTACATCAATGATTTTGTTGAGGCATTATACAATATAATTAATAAGACTGCATTTCGCGAAAGCATATACAGATTAGGATGTGATGTTAAAATCACTCAGGATGAGCTGTCAGAGATGGTAAGTGACCAGATTGACAGTATTGATGATAATGTGCTCATAGCAAAGAACTATGAGATAAAAGAGGATTTCTTATATAATACTAAGGTTCCAGATGTGTCTGATGAGGTTAACGTTGTTATATTTAAGGATGCATCACAGTGCGCCAAGTTGATGATTGACGAATTTAAGAATGATATAGATAAGTTCGTTGACCGCAGTAAAAAGAAGTCGTCAGCAGGCGGGAAATTTTTAGCAAGCTGCAAGAGGCTCTTTAAGGTGGCACTTCCATTCATAGAGAATATGATTGTGTTTATTCCGTTCTTTATGATTAATAATAGGGTTACAGGAAGTGCTTATTTTGCAAAGCTTGATCCATATCTTATATATGTAGAGATATTCGCAATTATTTATGGACAGCAGCAGGCAGCATTTTCTTCACTGCTTGCGATTGCAGGTTACATTTTCAGACAGACATGTTCAAGGTCGGGATTCGATGTAATGCTTGATTACAACACATATGTATGGATGGCACAGCTTGTAATCTTAGGTCTGTCAGTAGGCTATCTGCGTGACAAGATAAGAACTATCAAGGATGATAGGAAAGATGAATCCATATATCTTGCCAGCAGACTTAAAGATATTGAAGATATCAATATGATTAATGCCAAGTTAAAAGATGAATTACAGACACAGGTAATTAACCAGACAGACAGTCTTGGCAAGATATTCGAGATAACTGCAACACTTGACCAGGATGCGCCAGAAGAAGTATTCTTCCATGCGGCAGAGGTTATATCTGACCTTATGGATTGTAAGGATGTTGCTATATACAATGTGTCTAACAGGAATTTTGCGCGACTGATGTCAGCAACATCACCTAAGGCAAGGTCGCTTGGCAATTCAATTGAATATACCAAGTATACAGATATGTATGAGGCACTTGTTAAGGGTGAGGTATATATTAACAGGAAGCTTACAAAGAATTATCCTCTTATGGCAGTTGCCATTACTGAGAATGAAGAGCTTAATTCTATTATCATGTTATGGAATATAGCGTGGGAAAGAATGAATATGGCTCAGACAAACAGATTGAGAGTTATAAGTTTTATGATTCAGAATGCTGTGCTTCGTTCTGACCGTTATATCGAAATGCTTGAGAATGAACGTTATATAGAGGGAACTAAGATACTTGATGCTGATGCATTCAAGACACTGCTTGATGCCTTTATCAATGCGAGAAATAAGGGCCTTGCATATTGTACTCTTATAAGGATAGTTCTTCCTGACAAAGACTTAGTGAAAGCCAGTGAGAAATTAAGCAAGATGGTAAGAACATCGGATTACATAGGAAGCAACAATGATGGCAATGCATACCTTTTACTTGCTAACACTAATACAACCGATGCATCATATGTTGAAAAGCGTCTTTCAGATGCTGGATTTGATTATCAGATAATTGACAGACTGGAAAGGTAGGAATATATGAGCTTTGATGTAATAGTTATATTGCTTATTGTACTTGCAATTCCTGTGACAATAATTGTGTATTATGCGCTTGCATTTATTCTGCGTAAGCTGTTCTTCAGAAAAAAAGTTGATTTGTCAGACGTAATATTCAGCAAGGACAAAATCAAGCAGGTTGAGAAAAGCGATATGGAGCAGGAGCGTAATATAGTTGCTGTTCAGGAAGCGGTTGCTGTAAGTGATTATCATAATCAGAGAGCTTTGATGATGAATATTATCCGTAAGGATATGAAGAAGTCGCTTGGTTCCATAACATATGCACTTAACAGTGAGGATTCGGAGACATCACATTATGCTGCGGCAGCTTTAAGAGATGAATTAAGTGAATTCCGTAACAACACACATAAGCTGTATCAAAGGGTTAAGGAGAGCAAGCCGCTTGATACGGAGGCGTGCCATGAGCTTGTTAATCTTATATATGACACAATAAGCCAGGATGTATTCAGACAGTCTGAGCAGAAGAGCTATGTGTGGATGCTTGAGGAAGTGCTTACCAGAATGTATGAATCTGAGCCAGATGAGATTAAGGACTGGTATTATGAGTGGATTGTGGGATTCCTTATGTCTATAGGTTTTCCGGATGATGCGTATAAATGGTGTATAAGAGCCAAAGAGAAGATAGATGGAAGTCTTTCACCATACAAATGTCTGTTGAGATATTACTATGGTATGGATGATGGAGAGAATTTCATGAAGACAATGAACGAATTGAAAAAATCAGACATTAAGATTGATCAGGAAACATTAGAAATATTGAGATTGTTTAATAGCTGATATTAATAATAACACAGACTGGGAAGGTAAAATGCAATGATGGATATATCCAACATCTTTCAGTCACTTATGATAATGGCATTGTACGCATTGTTAGTATTGTTCGTGCCATCTTTAGTGATGAAGAAAAGGCTGTCCAATCAAAGAATGTATGAGAGATTCATGATATACGTTGTGTTTGGCAACTTCTATATTATTAATATCGTTTTTATCTTGGAGCTTATTCATATATCTAATATGTTTACGCTTCTTGTGTTATATCTTGCACCTGTTCTCTATGTGCTTATCAAGCCAAGGGCTAAGGATATAAAAAGAACATTTCTTGATATGATAGAGACTGCTGACAGACTGCTCAAGGGAAGCCTTGGATTTAAGACATATCTTAAATCACTCGGAATGGCTGTTGGAAGACAGTGTGCAGAATGGGTGCAGAAGCTGTCAGTGATTCGTAACAGACAGAATATTGAGGGCATTGCAGTAGCGGGAGTTGTTATTCTTGTATGTGTTATGTATGGTTCTAACAGCATTAAGAATTATGGATATCTTGCATCAGATATCGCCGTACACAACTACTGGATTAATGCCATGACGGAGAATAATATATTCGTTGCTGGTGTGTATCCACATGGATTTCACTGTGTAATATATTTTATGCATGAGATATTCAGAATAGATGTATCTGTACTTTTAAGGCTGTTTGCCATGACTAACGCCGTATTTGTCCATATGGTTTTATGGGCATTCATAAGGTACCTTACAAGGTCAAGATATGCGGCATATGGTGCGTTAGTTATATTTGTGGCTGTTAACTTTATTAACAGTGGCTGCTACAGCAGATATTCATGTGACCTTCCACAGGAATACGGAATGATATTCATATTCCCGACATTATATTTCCTGTTTGAATATATGAAGCATGAAAGAACAAGAGGAAAGAAGGATAAAGCATACAGAATCAGGAAAAGATATGAGCTTGCCGGAGCTGCGTGCAGTTTTTCTCTTACAATTGCAGTACATTTCTACGGAACTATGATTATTGGTTTGTTCTGTGTGGCTATGGTGATAGCTTACTGGATGAGATTTCCAAGACCAAGATTTTTCCTGCGCTTGATGGCGGCATTGTTTGCAGGCATTTTCATAGCGGCACTGCCAATGGGTGTGTCTATAGCGCAGGGTAATCATTTTCAGGGTTCAATCGGATGGGGACTTAATATTATTAAAAGTTCAGGAGAGCAATCAAGCCAGTCAGGTAATGTGACTAAGAGTGCAGGTTATGATGATGATATCAAAGAGGCTGGAATTGATGATAAATCAGGAGCAGACAGTAGCAATGGCAGTACATCATCAGACAGCCAGACCTCCAATTCATCAGATAACGGAAGTTCTGCTGTTTCAAAGCCTGTAAAACAAAATCCTGTGATTGTGCTTAAAGATAAAGTGCTTAACAAGTGCCGTGCACTGTTTGCAGGATTCCACAAGACTCTTGATACATTTGTAATCAATGAATACAGCGATGTATGGGCATATATAATGGTTATCTCAATCGTAATAGTATTCGTATATGGAGTTGTTCTGGCTATAGCAGACTGGAAGAATTATGATTCAGATTATGGCTGCCAGTATGTGACAGTTGCATTTGGCGTATTATTCACTATTGCAATTCTTATAGCTTCTTATCTGAAGCTTCCGGCAATCATGGATGTTAACCGAGGAAGAATATATTATATGTATTCATTCACGATTATAATAGGAATCATTCTCGATATGATACCGGGAATTATCGCCAGATTTATAAAGAAGAGACATTGGATATATAATATCCCATCACTGGTTATATCAGTTGCCATTGTGGCAGGACTTTTATCAGTATATGGATTAAGACCAGTTGCTATCAACAGCAGACGTAATCTTATGCAGACTAACGGTGCAGTGTACTGCATGTATAAGATAATGGATGAGCACAAGCACAATGATAATAACTGGACAATTGTATCACCGTCAGATGAACTTAGAATGCTTGCAGGAAGAGGATATCATTATGAGCTGTCCGATTTAGTAAGAAAGTTAAAGCGGTCATCCAAGTTTACACTTCCTACTAAAGAGGTGTATGTATTCATAGAGAAGAAACCGCTTGATTACACGATTACAAGTAAATATTCTGACAAGGAGGTGTCCGAGGAGGGGGCATCACAGACGTATGCTGATTATTATTCTGGCAATACAATGTACAAAGGAGAGGCGAGATATATTCTCATGAGTAAGATGTATTACTGGGCTAAGAGGTATCAGGAGATTTATCCGGAAGATTTTACTGTTTATTATGAGGATGATGAGTTTATATGTTATAGGCTGGTTCAGAATACATCATTTTTGAATAATCTGATGGTTGATTATGGCTATAACAGATAATTATATATTCATATTATGTGCTTATAGTGCAGGAATAGAGGGTTGATATGGAATCTAAGATGATTACAAAGCGTATATTTCTTACAATCACTGTTATCATGATGCTTGTATTGTTCTTATTTCAGTTCACAGGAATAGTGCGAAGAAAGTATAACGATTATGAGAATAACAGTTATAAGGCGAGTACTGAGACTAATCTGAAAGCATCAGATGAATACAAAGTGCTCACAAAAGAAAGTGACGTGTTAAGCAGTGCCAACAGATATATTGTCTATATTGGCAATGTGGATGATGATTACGGGAAAACGGTTTACCAGTGGTGCCGTTTTACAAAGAAAAATATGCTTACATATTCAGATATAACAAAATATGAGCTTCGTGGCTGGAATAAGCCAGAGATGGTGATAGTAGATTCTAATTATATGGATTACACGACACAGATGGATGCGCTTGAAGCAATCTCTAATGCAGATATCAATGTGACAATGTGCACTCTTCCAGCTTATGATGTTACACGTAAGAACCAGCGTCTTATGGATTACTGTGGTATAGAGAACTGGGCGAGAAAGGTTACTGCATCTGGAATAAGAGTTTTTGATGATTTCCTTATCGGCGGTGAGATATGGTTCAACAAGGATAATGATACTGACGGAACATACAGTGACCTTACACCTACAATTCCCTGGTATATAACAACTACAGGAACTAAGACGTATATGGCTGCTGAACTTGAGGCAGAAGATTATAAGGATCTGGAGAATGAGAACCAGCCATCTTTAGTGTGGAGAAAGAGATGGAATGATTCATATGTGTTCTGTATTAATGGTGATTTCATTAAGAATATATCTGGAATTGGAATACTTAGTGCTATAGCGTATGAAGCCAAGGATTATGATATATATCCTGCGATAGATGCGCAGACATATATAGTTGAGAATTTCCCATATCTGTCAAATGAGAATGAAAACCAGATTGAGAAATATTACAGCAGGACAACAGATTCATTCCTTGAGAATGTTGTCTGGCCGGATTTATCTAACCTCAGCAGTAAGATAGCGGTTAAGTTTACATTTATGGCTGCACCACAGCTTAATTATTCGGATAAAGTATCGGTTTCAGTCAACGAACTTGATTATTTCTTCCGTCTTGTCAAAGAGCAGAATTCAGAGACTGGTCTTACAACTGCAAGAGGTAACAGAGAGTTTCTGGCAGATAAGCTTGATGCTGATAAGAGCACATATAAGAGCTACATCGGAAGCTATGAATTCTTAAACATCTTTTTGAAGAAGGATGAGATAGAAGATATAAAGAATAGCAAAAATGAGATATTAGATAATGTCAAGACATATGTAACAGGTTCGGACGAATATAATGAAACCAGTCTGTTCTCATATATTGATGATGACAAACTGCTTATAGAAACACCTGTCAGCAGCATGAAGTACTCATTCAGCAAGGATTTCACAATAAGATGTCTTAATACATCACTTGCATACAGCAATATGGATATAGATGTCAGACAGATGTATTATCCGACAGATGAGAACAATCTGTGGAACAGATATATCAAGGATGTGTCAGCGGCAACTGAGAATCTTACTGCTGCAAGCAGAAGGTTCAGCAGATGCACAGTCTCTGAACTTGATAAGCGTGTAAGAGAGATGTTAAGCCTTGATTACAGCTATCGTCAGGATGGCGATACGCTTATAGTTGATGTCAAAGGCAGTCAGGAAGTATCAAGATTTGTTCTTAGAACGCATAAGAAAGACATAAAATCTGTGTCTGGTGGAACATATACAACAATTGAAGATGGGGTGTATATAATAACAACAACGGAAAAGCAGATTCGTATTACATTGTAGAAAGGTGCGGTTCCTTATGAGAATATGTATAGTTGCAGAAGGATGTTATCCTTATGTAATCGGTGGTGTATCAGGCTGGATTAATAACCTTATAACATCATTTCCTGAATATGAATTCATAATGTTAGCGATAATATCTGACAGGTCTGTAAGCGGCAAGTTCAAATACACATTGCCTGATAATGTTACAGAGGTTCATGAAGTATATCTTAATGATAAAGAATATGTGACTAAGCTTAACAAGAAGTATAAGAAAGCAAGATTATCAAGTGATAACTTAAAGGCTCTTGAGTCGCTTCTTATAGGCAGGGATACTGACTGGGAGAGACTTACAAGACTTTTCCAGAGCCATAAGATATCACTTGACCAGTTGCTTATGGGGCCAGATTTCCTTGAGGCATCTATGAGAAATTATGAGTTAAAGCATGGCGAGATTGTATTCTCAGATTTCTTATGGACAATGCGTTCTATGTATCTGCCATTATTTTTATCAATGCAGTCAGATATTCCTAAGGCGGACATATATCATTGTGTTGCGACTGGATATTCAGGAATACTTGGTGCGATGGCTAAGATATTATACCCGGACAGCAGACTTATTGTGTCAGAGCATGGTATATATACAAGAGAGCGAGAGGAAGAGATTATCAAGGCTGAGTGGATTCAGAGCATATATAAGAATATCTGGATTGACCAGTTTAAGAAGATGTCATTATTCGCATACGATAAGGCAGATGTTGTGACATCACTCTATGCAAGAGCAAGGGAGCTTCAGATTGAGCTTGGCTGTAAAGAGAGCAAGACAATGATAACACCTAACGGAATAGACCCGGCAAGATTTTCTGACATTCCACAGAAAGACCCTAAAGACCCATTTATCAATATAGGTGCGGTACTCAGAGTAACACCAATCAAGGATGTCAAGACAATGATTATGGCGTTTGGTTATGCCAAGGCTATCAATCCTAAGTTAAAGTTATGGATAATGGGCCCTACAGATGAGGATGCTGATTATGCCAAGGAGTGTTTCTCGCTTGTTGAGGATATGCAGATAAAGGATATCGTATTTACTGGAAGAATCAATACAAACGAATACATTGGCAGGATGGATTTCACAATACTTACAAGTATCAGTGAGGGTCAGCCTCTTACAATTCTGGAGGGTTATGGAGCTAAAAAGCCAGTTATAGCAACAGACGTTGGTAACTGCCGCGGACTTATATATGGCGAGGGAGACAGCTTTGGTCAGGCTGGTATTCTTACACATATCATGAATGTGGAAGAAATCAAAGATGCAATGCTGTTCCTTGCGGATAATCCTGATGTATGCAGACAGTATGGGGAGAACGGATATAAGAGATTCTTAAGCAAATATACAATTCAGGATATGAAAAAGACATACGCGCAGATATATAAAAAATTATCAAAGTAAAGGAGACGTAGGGCAATGGCGGGAATTGGTATCAAGTTAAACAAATTCTTTGGTAAAAGCTCAGTTTCATCATATGTTGCAGGTGCTGGATACAGTGTTATAACTACAGTTGCACCTATGATAGTGGTTATCGGTGATATTATGCTCATGAGGTGGGCACTTAATTACACAGATGCTACCACATATAATAACAGAGAGCTTTTTCAGGTTACCATATTATATATATTTATGTTTACGCTGCTTGCACAGGCTCCTTTTAATGCGGTGTTATCCAAATATGTATCAGATGAGATATTCAAGGAACAATACAGCAATATTATGGCAGCATTCAGGATTGGGCTGCTGCTCGATATAGTGCTTAACTGCATACTTGTAATACCTTTTACACTACATGAATATTTTGCAGGCCATGTGGATGTGTTATATATACTTGTATCAGTTGTATGTTTTATCGCCCTGTCACTAACATTTTATACAGTTATGTATCTGTCACTGTGTAAGGATTATGGAAAGATATCATGGTTTTACATAATAGGAATGGTAGTGGCATTCGTGCTGTCGCTTATTCTTGTGTATGGAGCCGGAATGGAAGTTACATTGGCGATGCTTTTATCGCTGGCGGTTGGATTCATAGTGATTGCATCACTGTCATATGCGCTTCTTAGACATTATTTTTCGACTAACAGCAGACAGTATCTTGATGTAATTAAATATATATTGAGATTCTGGAAGCTTGTAGGAGCTAATACATTGTATACATTAGGCTTGTTTATACACAATTTCGTGTTCTGGACTTCTGGTTTAAGAAATGTCGTTGCAGATACATTTGTGTGTGCTGAATCATATGATTTTGCAACATGCCTTGGTATGTTTACTAATATATCAGCCAGTGTAATATTCGTGTCACTCATAGAGATGCATTTTAATGCAAAATATAAGCAGTATTCAGAGGCGATTATCGGTGGAAGACTTATAGACATCAAGAAGACTAAGAGCAGAATGTTCCGTATGCTCTCTGAGCTTCTTATGTCGATGGTAAGAATACAGTTCATCGTATCAACTGCGTTGTTCCTTATATGCGTTATTGCACTTCAAAGACTCGGATTTGCAGGAATTGTATTGCAGTTGTATCCATGTCTTGCCGCTGGATATTTCATGGTGTACATAATGTACGCTGTATTTATGTTCCTGTATTACTTTAACGACCTTGATGGTTCACTTATAACAGCACTTATTTTCTGTGTGGGAACACTTGCAGGAAGCATTGTGAGCATGAGATTTGATGTTATATGGTATGGTCTGGGTCTTGTGTTCGGCGCATTCTGTGCATGGACATATGGATATTTCAGATTAAAATATATGGAAGATACACTTCACATTCATGTCTTCTGCAATGGTAATATTCTTGCACAGGTTAAAGGAAAGAGACCTTCAAGCATGGTATTTAATGGCGTGGTTGTGGAGAACAAGAAAAGGGGAGGTAAGAGAAAATGATGCCGGTAGTTCTAAGAATCACAGTGATAGTGATAGGGTGCCTTTTTCTTGTGCTGAATCTGGTAACCTATGTTAAGAAAAATCTTACAGAGAAATTCACATGGCTGTGGACTTTATTTGCAGTGGTTATGATATTGTCTGGAATTGTTCCGGGATTGTATGACTGGAGTTCTACAATGAATTCATCTGGTTATATCGCAGTTGGAATAATAGCATTTCTTGTAATCCAGTTTATATTCATCATAACGAAAGAGATTGCAGAATTAAAGAGACGTAACAAAGAGCTTGCAATGCATGTGTCATTGCTTAATCAGGAAAATGAAAGAATCCTTGCACGCCTTGAAAAGATGACAGGTGTGAATAAATCGGAAATATAACAGGCGATACACATGAAGAAAGATATTTTGTTAGTAATTAATACTCTTGGCAGGGCTGGTGCCGAGACTGCACTTGTGGCTCTTATTAAAAGGCTTGACCCGGAAAAATACAATATATATCTGTATGTGTGTCTTGGACAGGGCGAGCTTATAAGAGATATCCCTGATTATGTAATGGTTCTCAACCAAGACTATGATGAATCATCAGTGCTCACAGCGGATGGTAAAAAACAGCTTAAATCAAGGGTGTTTAAAATGCTGTTTACAAGGGAAGCGGCATTCAGGAATATACCATATATTATCAGCAATACGGTACATAATCTTATGGAACACAGAAAAGTTAGTGTTGACAAACTCCTGTGGAGCGTGGTCGCTGATGCCGGTGCAGCATATGCAGGAGACAGACACTATGACCTCGCAGTTGCCTATATAGAGGGGGCGGCAGCCTATTTTGTTGACAGATATGTCAATGCTGATAAAAAGGCGGGCTTCATACATGTGGATTATGGAATGGCTGGATACAGCAGAAGGCTTGACAGGGAATGTTATGACAGATTTGATAAGGTATTTACAGTATCAGATGAGGTTAAGGATTCATTTCTTAAAATATATCCGGAGTGTAAAGATAAGACAGAGGTATTCCATAATCTTATAGATATTGATTCGGTTAAGAGCAAGGCAGAGACGTTCGTGCCAGATGACATAGATACTGACAGCCAGAAAATAAGAATTCTTACAGTATGCCGTCTTACCACGCAGAAGGCACTTGAAGTATCAATCGGAGCCATGAAAATTCTTAAAGATAAAGGAATTGATGCGGTGTGGTATGTTGTTGGTGATGGCCCTGAGAGAGACAGATTATCAGACCTTATCAGGCAGTATGATGTTGCAGACAGATTTATATTACTTGGAAGCAGGGATAATCCATATCCATATTACAAGGCATGCGATATATATGTCCATGCGACTAAGTATGAGGGCAAGAGTATAGCTATACAGGAAGCCCAGATTATAGGACTTCCGATAATCGCCTCTGATTGCAGCGGTAACAGGGAGCAGATTATAGATGGTGTTGACGGAATATTGTGTGAATTCAGTGAGGCAGGCATCGCACAGGCTGTAACTGATATGATAGCAGACCGCCGGAACTGGGATGGATATTGTGAGAATGCAAGTAAAAAAGTATGCGATAACAGCGGTGAACTTAACAGATTATATGAGTTGTTATAAGTTATAGTTATAGCAGAAATGAGGGGAATATGCAGAAGGAAGTATTGATAATAATACCTGCTTATAATGAGGAGCAGAATATTGATAAGGTATTAGACAGATTAAGCGTTCCAGAGATATCAGATGTATGTGATATTCTTGTTATGAATGATGCATCATCTGACAATACGAACTGGAAGGCTAAGAAGAGAAGTAATGTTGCAGTTGTAACACATGTGTTTAACCTTGGGTATGGCGGAGCATTGCAGCTTGGCTATAAGTATGCAATACGTTACCATTATAAATATGTTATCCAGATGGATGCTGATGGACAGCATGATGCCTGTAATGTGCTCAACATATATAACACATTAAAGACCAGGATTAACGGTTCTTATCCTGATATTGTACTCGGTTCAAGATATCTGCCAGACAGTGCACCATATCCTGTATCATTTATGAAGAACATAGCCTATAAGATTTTCAGGCTGATAATCAAGATGACGACAGGCAAGACAATCATGGATCCGACTACAGGACTTCAGGGAATAAGCTGGAGAGCAGTTGTATATTACTCTAAATTCGGACATTTTGACGACAGATACCCAGATGCCAACATGATAACAGGAATGATACTTAAAGGTTACAATGTTGTTGAGATTCCGGGAGTAATGCATATAAGAACTGCCGGCAAGAGCATGCATTCAGGATTAAAACCTATTGGCTATATGTTCCATATGTTTTTAAGCATACTTGGAATACTTATAAGACAAAGCAAAGAAAAAAACGAACCAAAGGCGGTGGAAAAATCAGATGTGTAGAGTTATCTGTATTAGTGACGATACACCATCAAGAGGATGGTACAGTTTATACCCATTTGTCCTGTCAGAGACAGTTGATTATGGTCAGTTAAAATGGAGTATAAAAAATTATGAATATCTTGTTTTAGCACGTATCAATCTGTATGAATTCAGGGATTCAGACATAGATGATGCGGCACTTGATAATCTGTCCAGAATGTTTGATTTCTTTAGAACATACAAAAAAGAAATAATTCTCAGATTTGTGTATGATATAGATGGTAATGGGCTTATGAATGAGCCGAAATCTATTAAGATAATCAAAAGACATATGCAGCAGGTTGCCCCTTATATTATTAAGAATCACGACATTATATTGACAATGCAGGGCGTGTTCATAGGAAGCTGGGGAGAGATGCACACATCGAGGTATGCAGACAGTGCTGATATAGCAGACCTTGTTATTACATTGTATGAGGCTGTTAAGGGAAGTGTTAATATTGCTTTAAGAAAACCTTCCCAGATAAGGGAATTTGTTCAATTCCTTGATGCAACACTTTATCCTGACAAGGAAAAACTTATGAAAAGAATAGGATTGTATGATGATGCCATGTTATCAACTGATACTGATATGGGAACATTTTCATATGATAATTTAGATGATGATATGAAGATGTTAAAGGAACTTTCATCTATCAATGCAATAGGCGGCGAGGCAGTATCAGGAGATATTGACTTAGATGAACCAGAGGTGTCTATTGAGGGACTTAAAAAACGATATGTCACATATCTTAACAGCCAGTACGACCCAGAGGCTGTTGGTAAATGGAAAAAGCAGTATCTATATGATGAGCATATGACTGCATATAAGTATATAACAGAGCATCTTGGCTATCGTCTCGAATACAGAGGAATGATATTTAATCCTTTTGGCTTAAGAACTGTTATATTTTTTAAAAATACAGGATTTGCACCTTTCTATGGAAAAATCAAGCTGCTTATCAATGAAAACAATCAAAGCACTCAAAAGCTGGAAGCCATATCTAATAAGGATATAATAAAGCCGGGTGAAACTGTTAAATTCGTGTTTAAGAAAAAATGGTTCCCATGGCAATTATATTTAACCGGCGTCCGTGTATCTGATGGTAAATCAGTCGGCTTGTACAGAAGAGAGAGGGACAGCAGCGGTGGTATCTAAACTTCCCAGCTCATATCCATACTGTGTCAGTGCAATGTCATTGGCAAGCTTAATTGTTTCGCCAGATGTTTTGTCTGTTATTTTCAGATAAAATGTAATAGTACTGTCAGCAGTATTAGTACCATCTAAAGGTATTGAAAGATTGACATTCGTTGTCTGTCCCGGATACCATGTCCTTACATTAGTCTGTGATGTCACATCACATTGTACCATGTCTGTATTGCCTTCGGCATCTGTGACGGAGGCATATATATACACATTAAAATCACGATATGCTGGTGAGAATCCAACATTGTCTACATTAAGATTGACTGAGGCAGCCTGCTTATATGATTTAAGTGAGATTGCCGAGTCTCTTAATACATAACGATATCCCATATGAGTACCAATATACTGATAGGCAGTAGTTCCGTAGAATGCATCATTGCCTGTATAAATCTGTCGTTTCCACTTGTTAAGCACGCTCATGTCGTGTGCCCTGTTAAGGTATGATACATGCATGGCGGCAAGGTCTGTGGCAGCGTTATCTATATCGTTGTATGGATTGTCAAGCACAGCTTCCCCGCCATTAGGAACCATGAGGCACAATGAATTCTGGTATTGTATCTCCTGTGTTCTGTTGCCTTTAGAGGTATAGCTGGCAGAAGAGAAGTTCATATCAGAAGAGCCATATGTTCCTACATCTATTGAGGAGCCAAGACAGCCATCATTGAAAAGTCCTATGCGGAAGTTACTGCTTCCACTTGTTACAGTGCTTGCTACATCTGGAAGAGAGGCTGTTTTAAGAATAGTTCTTAAGTGCTGTGGAGTTCTTACTGACAGATATATTCTTTTATCAATAACACTGTTAAGATAATCTGCAAGTTCAATCATGCTGGCTTCATCCATATAATTAGAGTTGTTCATCTCTGCAAAATTACCGACAAATATTCCCTGCATGATATATACATAGCTGGTATAGCGGTTTACAACTGAGGCAGTCTGAGACATGTGTGTCTTGATAATGCTTATATCAGCCGGCTCAGTCTGCGTTGCCTTACCATTCCAGTCATAGAGAAAGCGGAGAATGATATTGTGTCCGTTGTATCCCCATGTAGATATTATATTGTCTAACTGCGCGAGGGCATTATCACTGAGCTCGCCAGTGTTGAAATTTTTAAGGTTAATCTCTAACATGATTAAGCGTGTGTCAGAACTGCTTTGAAGATATCTGGCAGTAGTGCTGTCAAATTCGCCTGAATCACCATTGGTAAGGGAATATCCAAACATGCTGTACCATCCGCAGTAGGGATTGTTAAGCTCAGATGTTGCCTCAGAATATTCAAATGTCCCAGATACACTCTGTGTACCATATTTGTATGCATTAACACCTACAGTAGCTGCAGGAATCAGAATTACAATACTTAAGAGAGCAGCAAGAATCTTTTCCATTCGATAAAAATCCTTTCTTGATATTAACTCGACTATTATAGCATTAAGACATTAAAAATGCTATAATATTACTAATAAGCTTATGAGTGTGGAGGAATAATGGTGGAGGAAAAAAGTCGTACTGAATATTCGGCACATAATACTACAGTTGGCTTGATTTCAAGACTTATCGCAATTCTTTGCGGCTATGTTGTAAGAATCGTATTTACCCATGTGTTATCGGAGACATATGTTGGTATTAATGGTTTGTTCACTAATATATTAAGTATATTGTCACTGTCTGAGATGGGAATAGAATCAGCTATATCATATGCGCTGTATAAGCCTATCGCCGATAACGATGAATCACAGCAGAGAGCAATAATTAATCTGTACCGCAAACTGTATATGGGCGTTGCAGCATTTGTACTTATCGCAGGGGTAATGGTTATTCCGTTTCTTGGGGTTATTATCAAGGACTCACAGAGCATACCGGATGTGACTTATATATATATATTATATCTTATCAATTCAGCTATATCATATCTTCTTGTATACAAGAAAACGCTTCTTGATGCTCACCAGAAAAAGTACATAGGTGTGTCAGTGAGAGCAGTTTCATGGGTGATACAGGATGTAATACAGATAGTGATTCTTCTGGCTACAAGGAATTTCATATTGTATCTGTATGTATATATCATAATTACAATACTGTCTAACTACTACATATCAAGGCGGGCAGATAAGGAATATCCATTCATTAAAGAAAAGAATACAGAACCGGTAGCTGCGGATACCAAGAAGGATATAGTCAGGAATATTAAGGCAATGTTCATGCATCAGTTTGGCAATATTGTTGTCAATAATACAGATAACCTCCTGATTTCGTTCTTTGCAGGCATCGTGTCTGTCGGCTGTTATTCTAATTATTATCTTGTTATTGGCTCAGTAAGACAGGTGCTTAATGAGGCGGTGGATGGAATATCTGCAAGCGTTGGCAATCTTGGGGTTACGTCTGATATTGAACATATCAAGAAGGTATACAAGGCAGCATTGTTTTTTAATCACTGGGTATTCGGATTATGTGCAATGTGCATATTTGAATTAATCAGTCCTTTTGTGGAATTAAGCTTCGGCAAGCAATATGTATTCCACTATTCAATTGTGTTCATATTGTGTCTTAATTTCTACATTCAGGGAATTGAGAAGGCAAGCAACATATTCCATAATTCGCTTGGATTGTTCTGGTTTGACAGATATAAGTCTATCATAGAGGCTGTGCTTAATCTTGGACTATCAATCGCGTTAGCACCATCACTGGGAGTATTCGGAATATTCTTAGGAACGACTATAAGCACGGTGCTGACGACTATGTGGGTAGAGCCATATGTCATCTACAAATATGAATTCAAGGAGAGTGCGTTGAAGCATTTCCTGCTTATGGGAATATATATATGCCAGACCGCAATTGTATGGTGGCTGTCTAATAGGGCAAGTATATATATGGTAGGAGTATGTGGTGTGACATCACA
>URGC01000054.1 GCA_900547255.1 uncultured Eubacterium sp.
CGGGACAGAAGATTGCATTTGTAGGAAGTACAGGTGCTGGTAAGACTACTATAACTAATCTTATCAACAGATTCTATGATATTCAGGATGGTAAAATCCGTTATGATGGAATTAACATCAATGAAATCAAGAAAGATGATCTCAGACGAAGTCTTGGAATAGTTCTTCAGGATACTAACCTGTTCACAGGTACTATCATGGATAATATAAGATACGGACGACTTGACGCCACAGATGAGGAATGTATTGCAGCGGCAAGACTTGCCAATGCGGATGGATTCATTAAAAGACTTCCAGACGGATATAATACACTTCTTCACGGCGGCGGGGCGAACCTCAGTCAGGGACAGAGACAGCTTCTTGCTATAGCAAGAGCAGCAGTAGCTGACCCACCGGTTCTGATTCTTGATGAGGCGACATCTTCTATCGATACGCGTACAGAGAGACTTGTACAGAAGGGAATGGATGCTCTTATGGCTGGACGTACATCTTTCGTTATTGCACATAGACTTTCAACAGTCCGCAATGCTGACTGCATCATGGTTATGGAGCAGGGAAGAATCATAGAGCGAGGAACGCACGACCAGCTTATGGAAGAGAAGGGAAGATATTACCAGCTCTACACAGGTAATTCTATAAGCGCATAAAATGTTACAATGTTAATTTACAGCGTTAAAGCAATATGGTATAATCCTTCTTGCATTTTGTCTTAATATAATGGAAATAGTGCAGGAAGGATTTTTTATATGCTGTCAACAATAGAAGCTGTCAACAGTGCAGTTAATAATTTTATCTGGGGAGTACCAGCCATGATATGTATCATAGGTGTAGGACTTATTCTTAGTTTCAGAACCAGATTTATTCAGATAAGAAAGTTCCCATATGCCATGAAGGTGACACTGGGACGTGTGCTCAAGAAAAAAGATGCTACAGATGGTACAATGACACCGTTTCAGGCTGTCTGTACGGCACTTGCTGCCACAGTTGGAACTGGTAATATAGCTGGTGTTGCCGGAGCTATCGCAATCGGTGGACCGGGAGCTGTATTCTGGATGTGGATATCGGCCATGCTTGGCATGTGTACCAAGTTTTCAGAAGTTACACTTGCAGTACATTTCAGGGAGAAGAATGACAAGGGAGAGCTTGTCGGAGGCCCTATGTATTATATCAAGAATGGTCTTTCAAAACACTGGCACTGGCTTGCATACCTGTTCTCAGCATTTGGTGTGCTCACAGTATTTGGTACTGGTAATGCGACACAGGTTAACACAATAACTACAGCCATTGATTCAGCTCTGTATAATTATAATATTATTTCAAGCGATTCAGCTTCAATGATAAATCTCGTTATCGGTATAATTCTTGCTGTACTTATAGCACTTATACTTATCGGTGGAGTTAAGCGAATTGGAAAGGTTGCAGAGAGGCTTGTTCCTTTCATGGCTGTTTTATACGTAATTCTTGCACTTGGAATTGTAATTATCAATTATAGAAATGTTCCTGCTGTATTTGCATCTATATTCAAGGGAGCATTTACACCAGCATCAGTTACTGGTGGTGCTGTCGGAAGTTTCTTCCTTAGTATGAAAAAGGGTGTATCAAGAGGAATATTCTCTAACGAGGCAGGTCTTGGTACAGGTTCTATCGCACATGCATGTGCAGATACAAGCAAGCCTGTAAAACAGGGATTCTTCGGAATTTTTGAGGTGTTTGTTGATACTATTGTTATATGTACACTCACAGCTTTAGTTATTCTTTGCAGTGGTGTAAGTGTCAACTATGGTTCGGCAGCAGGCGCAGAGCTTACAATCAGTGGATTTACATCGACATATGGTAACTGGGTTTCAATATTCACAGCCGTTGCAATGTGCTGTTTTGCTTTCTCAACTATTATTGGCTGGGGATTATATGGAACAAGATGTATAGAATTCTTATTTGGTTCCAAGGTCAACAAGCCATTCATGCTTGTGTATTCAGCAGTTGCAATCGTTGGTGCAACTATGGATCTCGGACTTATGTGGAGCATAGCAGAGACATTTAACGGACTTATGGCTATACCTAACCTTATAGCAGTGTTCCTATTATCTGGCGTGGTCGTTAAGCTTGTGAGGGAGTACTTCGCAGGCAAAGAACAGCCAGATAAGCAGCAGATTTAATTTATAAAAAAATTAATAATTAGGGTTGACATACCAGTTAGTTAGTTGTATGGTTAGTTACATAAGTAATGAACCATACAACTTATTTTATTTCATATGAAATTTTTAGTATTTAGGTAAAGCAGGTGATAAATTGCAAGAACATTTAACTCAGGAAAAGTCTATATACATCCAGATAAGTGAGATGATAGAGACTGATATTTTAAGAGGGATTCTGTTAGAAGAGGAGAGAGTTCCAAGCACTAACGAGCTGGCAAAGATATATACAATTAATCCGGCGACTGCTGCAAAGGGCGTTAATATCCTTGTAGATGAGGGGATTCTTTATAAGAAAAGGGGGATTGGCATGTTTGTAACAGCTGGAGCGAAGGACATGATATTAAAGAAACGTAAAGATGTTTTCTATGAGAATTATGTCAGGGGACTGATTAATGAGGCAAAGAGCCTTGGAATCAGCAAGGAAGAATTAATATCAATGATAAAGGAGACGAGAGAATAATATGGGAAATTTAGTATGTGAGAACATTGTTAAGTCATATAAGGATAAGAAGGTTTTAAAGGGAGTTAATCTTACAATTGAACAGGGGAAGATATATGGCCTTATTGGAAGAAATGGAATTGGTAAGACAACGTTGTTATCTGTCTTGACAGGCCAGAGCCCGGCTAATGAAGGCAGTGTAACATATGATGGAATGCAGGTGTGGGAGAACAGAGATGCGCTTGACCATATTTGCTTCTCAAGAGAGATTAATACAGTGACAGCACTTGGCCCTAATAAAACTAAGATTAAAGAATATTTTAAGACAGCATCATTCTTTTATCCTAACTGGGATCAGGAGATGGCTGACAGACTAATTAAATTATTTGGACTTAATGTTAAGAAGTATGTCAGCAAATTATCCAAAGGTATGTTATCTATGGTGACTATCATAATCGGACTTGCAAGTAAAGCTGATATCACAATTCTCGATGAGCCGGTTGCCGGACTTGATGTGGTTGCAAGGGAGCAGTTCTATAAATTGCTTTTAGACGAACAGATGGAGACTGGAAGAACATTTATAATATCAACACATATAATTGAAGAGGCAGCAGACGTATTTGAAGAGGTTATTATCTTAAGAGATGGCACTGTCTTACTCAAAGAAAATACAGCAGAGCTTCTTGACAGATGCATATATGTATCAGGACTTGCAGATGATGTTGATGCGTATTCTGCTGGTAAAAATGTTGTTCATACAGAATCTATGGGAAGAAGCAAAGCAGTTACAATCATGCTTGAGGAAGGACAGAGTGCAGGAGAAGCAGGCAGCAATCTTACAATCCAGCCAGTATCTTTACAGAATCTGTTTATAGCTCTCTGTGGTGGAAATGGAGGCATGGAATAATGAAAGGATTTGACAGAAATATAAAATTCTCACTTATGTGGGTAAAAAAGATTTCAATATATACATATGTTACAGCGCTTGCATTTGAATTATGGTTCTGGCTTCTTGGAATTACAGAAGTTCATACTGTGAAGGATTTTTGCATGAATTATATTACATATGCAGTATTTAGTGGTGTGTTATTTATGTTTTTATATTTTGCTGTAAATATGGTTACAGTATTTGACCAGATAGTGTCATATGGATGTACAAGGAAATGTGCAGCGCTTGGAATGGTATGTACTAATGTGCTGACATCATTATTCCAGCTGGCTGTAAATCTGGTTATTTATGCGGTATTTAGTATTATATTTGGCGGTAATATCTTTACAGCCGGTTTAATTATGATGTGCATTAACATTTATCTTATTGTTACAGCGATAAGTCCGCTTGCAGGTCTGGCTGTATTTGCATGTGGAAAGATAGGATATTATATTATCATAATGGGTTCATGTGGAGCTCTTGGCGGCTGCATGGGAACGATTATCGGACAGATCGAAGATGGAAATGTCAAGCTTTTTTCACTTATATCGAATTATCTCGCATCAGTTTCTGTTAATATGATAGTTACACCAATAGCCATTGTTGTAATAGTGCTTACAACAGTGCTTCTTGTGAAAGTAACAGCCAGAACGGAGGTAAGGGGATGAAATCTTTTAAAAGAGTTATGTACACTAACAGAGGATTAATCTTTCTTAATCTGCTGATTCTGGCAATTATGGGAGGAGTTGGATTTTTCCTCCATGATATTATTGTTGCATTAGATAAAACAGATGAGGAGATGACGGTTTTTCCTTTGGGAACACTCTGCATGTTTCTTGCAATCATTTTCTTTACATGTTTTTTCTCACACCAGAGTGGAATGCATATATTCAATATGAATATCTCAATGGGACAGACAAGAAAATGTTTTTTTGTAGAGCAGCTTATATTAAGAATTGTTCTGGTGCTTGCTGATATGCTTATTTTGTTTGGGATGTATCAACTTGAATTATTAAAGTTTGAAAAGTTTTATTACCCAAGATATACTCTTGAGACCGAGTTGTCAGAAATGTTTACGTTTAAATTTATATTTATGATGGTTCTTGCGGCAGTAAGCTTCTGTATGATGGTGCTTGCATTGTCATTGAAATTTGGAATGAAGGCTAATGTGGTAACTATGATCGTTTATTTTGCGTTCATAATATTAATGACAAGAGTTGAGACAATTGCTTCATATGTTGAAATGAAACATTTTGATTTTGGCTTATATGCAGATACTTTATATTATGTATTTACAGTGCTTTTCGCAATTGGTATAGTTGTATCGGGGCTTTTCATCAGAAAGCAGCAGGTAACAGTTTAGGGGGATAATATAATGGAGAAGGAAAGAAAATTGACACAGGCAGAGGCCAGAAGAAAAGAACGTTTTGAGAAAATAAGTGATGACCTTATAGGCGAAGGGTTCATAAGGCAGGATCTTATAATTGATATCGTAAAGGCTAATATAGGTGCGCTTGTGGTAATGATGCCATTCATTATTGTGATGGGTGTGTTATATTACACTGCTAATATGCATAAAATCATAGGCTCATTCAGCCTGTCATCATATATGATGTTTTTAGGATTATTTTTGTTTCTTATTATTGCCCATGAGCTTATTCACGGAATTACATGGTCAATATTTACACCTAACCATATGAAAGATATTGAGTTCGGGGTAATCTGGTCTGCTGTCACACCATATTGTACATGTGGACAGCCGCTAAGCAAAAAGCAGTTTATAATAGGCGCAGCTATGCCAACACTGATATTAGGCTTTGGATTGGGAATTGTCTCAATTATGACAGGACAGCTTATGATGTTTCTGTTAGCAGAAGCGCTTATTCTTGGCGGTGGTGGAGATTTTCTTATTATTATCAAACTGTTAAGATTTAATTCTGACAGAAAAGAACAGCTTTATTATGACCATCCATATGAATGTGGACTGGTAGTATTTGAGAGATGATGATATAATGTACTTATCAGATGGGAGGTGTGGACTATGTATATAGATACAATGAATTACAATAATGATTACAACAACTCATATGGTGATTATAATAATTCATATAATGGAAATAATTCAGACAGGGTATCTGATAAGAAAGATGATTACGAATCTGGAAAAAAGGAATGTCAGACTTGTAAGAACAGAAAGTATCAGGATGGCTCAGATGAGATGGTATCATTTAAAAGTGCCGCCCACATATCGCCAGAGAGTGCTGCAAGTGCGGTAAGGTCGCATGAGCAGGAACATGTATCTAATGCTTATAAGAAAGCATCTATGGGTAATGGACAGGTTGTCAGTGCCAATGTGTCAATACATACTTCTATATGTCCTGAATGTGGAAGAAGTTATGTATCGGGTGGAACAACTTCTACCCAGATTAAGTATATTAATGAGGATAACCGGTACCAGCAGGAATTAAAGAGTCAGGATAAGGGAAGACTGACGGGGATGTTCTTTGATGCTGCGGTGTAGGATGATAGTAAACAATATAATAAATGAATAAAATACACCCGATAGGGTATGCTGGTAAAAATATATTGGCATATGATACCCTATCGGGTGTATTTATATATAGACAATCTTGCAATTATACCCAATAGGGTGTAATATAATAAAATAAGATATATACAGGGAGTTGTGTGTGTGAATAAAATTGCAGAATTTGTTAAAAACAATCGTAAAGCGGCTGGCCTTACGCAGGAGGAATTTGCAATAAGATCAGGTTTAGGATTACGCTTTGTGCGCGAGTTGGAGCAGGGAAAACCAACAGTGAGAATGGATAAGGTCAATATTGCACTTGCAATGTTTGGAATGGAGGCTGTACCGGGCAGAAAGGATGATAATTAATGAGCGTATTTAGAACAGCACATATATATGTCCGCAATATATATGCGGGAATTTTATATGAAACAGATGAAGGTTATTCGTTTTGTTATGATATGGATTATCTGAAGCGCAGTGATGCAAGTGCTGTATCGCTAACACTTCCTATGTCAGAAGATACATATACTTCTAAAACACTGTTTCCTTTTTTTGATGGATTGATTCCAGAGGGATGGCTTCTTGGAATTGTAAGCCGTAACTGGAAAATAGATATAAAAGACAGATTTGGATTGTTATTAGTTGCATGTAGGGATGCTATTGGAAATGTTAGTGTAAGGGAGAGTAAAGTATGAATTGTTTATGCTGTGGAAAACCTTTAAAATCAGAGAATGAGTCGGGATGGCATAAAGCCTGTAGCAGGCATTTCTTTTCAACTGAGATTATTCCAGAGATACAGATTGATAATTCTACATTAACAAAACTGGTAACAGAGAGTATTAATAAAGGTTATACTATTCCGGGTGTGCAGAAAAAATTATCATTACATTTGTTTTCAGATACAGATAATCCAAGACTGACGTTAGTAAATTATCCTACAGGGTATATAATGAAACCGCAGATGGAGCAATTCGAAGCTTTGCCAGAAGCTGAACAGCTTGTTATGTCGATGGCAGATGCGGTTGGTATTATTACAGTTCCACATGCATTAATAAGGCAGGAAGCAACATATGCATATATTACTAAAAGAGTTGATCGTATTTTTGAAAAAAATAATGTTATAATGTTAGCAATGGAAGATTTTTGCCAACTTGATATGAGATTAACGCAGGATAAGTATAAAGGGTCATATGAGAGATGCGCTAATGTTATTAGGAGATATTCAAGCCGTAAAGGATTAGATATGACAGAACTCTATCTAAGAATAATTTTTTCATTTATTGTTGGAAATTCTGATATGCATTTAAAAAATTTTTCATTGATAGAAACAAAATCAGGGAGTGGTGAATATGTTCTTTCACCAGCATATGATTTACTTCCCGTAAATATTATTATGCCAGAGGATAGGGAACAGCTTGCACTTCCGATTAATGGAAAAAAAATGAATATCAGAAAGAAGGATTTTCTTATATTTGCTGATGAATGTGGGGTATCACGTATTTCAGCAGAAAAAATGATTAATTCATTAACGAAGAAAAAAGATAAATTATTACAGATGTGTGAGGAGTCATATTTACCTGAACATTTGAAAAAACAGTTCTGTGAATTATTAGAGGAAAGAATAGCTATTTTGTTATAGACAAACAATTAGTATATAGGGAAATATATGCGTCAGTATCTATGTATAGACCTAAAGTCATTTTATGCATCTGTTGAGTGCAGGGACAGGGGATTAAATCCTCTTACAACCAATCTTGTCGTTGCAGATGCTTCAAGAACAGAAAAAACAATATGTCTTGCTGTGTCCCCATCGCTTAAAGCATATGGAATTTCCGGACGAGCAAGGCTTTTTGAGGTTGTAAGCCAGGTAAAATATGCCAATAGCGAGAGGTTAAGATATGCTCCGGGTCATGCATTTACAGGCTCTTCTACAGATGCAGATGAACTGGCGGCGCATCCAGAGTATAAGCTTGATTACATTGCGGCACCACCGCGTATGGCAAGATATATGGAGTACAGCACACAGATTTATAACATATATCTTAAATATGTTGCGCCAGAGGATATTCATGTGTATTCGATTGATGAGGTATTCATGGATATAACGCATTATCTGTCACTGGCAGGACAGACTGCGTATGAATTTGCAAAGACAGTTATCCATGATGTGTATGGTCAGACAGGTATCACAGCGACAGCGGGAATCGGAACTAATATGTATCTTGCCAAGATTGCGATGGATATAGTTGCCAAGCATATACCGGCAGATAAAGATGGCGTGAGAATAGCACAGATTGACGAGATGAGTTACCGCCGTCAGTTGTGGAGTCACAGACCAATTACTGATTTCTGGCGTGTCGGAAAAGGGTATGCAAGAAAGCTTGAGGAAAATGGCATGTATACCATGGGAGATGTTGCAAGATGTTCTGTGGGTAAGCCTAATGAATATCACAATGAGGAGCTTCTTTATAAGCTGTTCGGAGTGAATGCGGAACTGCTTATAGACCACGCATGGGGCTGGGAACCATGTGAGATTGCACAGATTAAGGCATATAAACCGGAGAATAACAGCATATGTTCAGGTCAGGTTCTGCATTGTCCATATACAGCAGATAAGACCAGGATTGTTGTAAAGGAGATGGCAGACCTGCTTGCATTAGACCTTGTAGATAAAGGAATGGTTACAGACCAGCTTGTGTTGACGATTGGCTATGATATAGAAAATCTCACAGATAGTAAGCGCAGGAGTGCTTATAAGGGAGCAGTGACGATTGATAATTATGGAAGAAAAGTTCCAAAGCATGCACATGGAACTGCTAATATCGGAAGACATACAGCATCATCAAAGCTGATAATTGATAACACAGTTAAATTATATGATGATATTGTTGATAAAAATCTTCTTATAAGAAGAATTAACCTGACTGCTAATCATGTTATATCAGAAAATGATGTAAAATGCACAAGCTCAATGGAACAGCTTGACCTGTTCACAGATTATGAAGCACTTGCCGAGCAGAAAATACACGAAAATGAAGAACTTGAACGTGAGAAAAAGATGCAGCATGCAGTCCTTGACATTAAGAAAAAATTTGGCAAAAATGCAATATTAAAGGGCATGAATCTGACAGAGGGAGCCACTGCTAAAGACCGTAACGCACAGATTGGCGGGCACAAGGCATAGAGGTATTTTTAAGAGGTATAAATGTATGAGAGACGATAATCATAAATATGACGATATAATAGATATGCCACATCATGTTTCATCAACACATCCGCATATGAGTGATATGGACAGGGCGGCACAGTTTTCACCATTTGCGGCGCTCACTGGATATGATGATGCTGTTAAAGAGACAGCAAGGCTTACAGAACAGCGCATAGAACTGGATGAGTATGAGAAAGAGAAGATTGATTCACAGCTTCAATATATTAAAAGTACTCTGCAAGAATCGCAGGAGATTGTTATTACACATTTTGAAAAAGATGCGTTAAAGGATGGCGGTTCATATGTTATGTCAGATGGACATGTTAAGAAGATTGATGAATATGAAAATTTAATTATTATGGATGACGGAGAAAAAATTAATATATATGATATAGTAAAAATTTTAATTAAAGGTTAACAATATACGTAATAAGTCGATATATATAATGAGACTATAGATATAACCGAAAAGGATTTTGGTTAAGATTCATTCAAGGAGGAGTGAAATATGAGTAATGTATCATTTGGGGAGAGTGCAGCTTCCTATCTTGCAGGAATAACTAATAATGCCAGTTCTACTGAAACTAAGAAGAGCAGTAATACTTCATCAGTAACAGAAGCACAGTCAGCTTCTAAATCAAAAGTAACAGGTAAGACAATCGGTGAGCCTAAGCTTTCAGATAAGGCAAAGGATTACTATGAGCAGCTCAAGAAAAAGTATTCTAATATGGATTTTATACTTGTGAGCAGAGACCAGAAAGAGACAGCTAAGGCACAGGCAGGAAGCTATGCTAATGCTAATAAGATGGTTGTTCTTATCGATGAAGATAAGATTGAGAGAATGGCTCAGGACGAGAACTACCGCAAGCAGTATGAGGGTATAATTGCCAATGCAGCAAGTGGAATGTCTCAGCTTGGCAGCAAGCTTTCATCTACAGGAGCTAATGTAAAGGGATATGGAATGCAGGTTAATGATAATGGAACTGCTTCATATTTTGCAGTGCTTGAGAAGTCAAGTGCCGCCCAGCGTGAGCGTATAGAAAAGAAAGCCGCAGAGAAAAAGGCAGCAAAGAAAGCTGATGCCAAGAAGGCAGAAAAGGAAAAGCAGAAAGAAAGGCTTGAAAAGAGCCATAAAGATAAAACGTCTGTAAGTGATGACGACGATGATGAAGTTACAATTACCGCATCATCAATGGAAGAGCTTCTTCAGAAGGTACAGGATTACATGCAGATGGACAGAAGCGATAATATACAGAGCGAGAGCGAGAAGCTGATTGGACAGAAGTTTGATTATTCGGTATAAAGGTTTTGTGTAAATCAGATATATGATTTTGGATTTATAGATTATGATTGCTTAGAAAAATCCAAATTATATATGAATATAGCAGTAAATTTGTATGTTTGGCGCAGTAAGTAAATACCCCGGGAAAAATCCACAGATTTAAAGAAATCTGGATTTTTCCCGGGGTTTATAGATATTAAGCCAAACGAGACTTTTTAAACTAAACATATTGCTGCTTTTTGGCGCATTTTTGTTATAATTAGCCAAAAAATCCAAAACAGATAAGGGATTCCCTCAGAAAAATGGCATGTTATATTAGCAACAAGTAAATGCATTGCGCTTGACTTCTATTTATCTGAACAATTCCTCCGCCATCTTGGCGTCATATACAACTTCTTTTACGTGCTCGACCTCAATCATGTAGAGGGCGTGGGCGGCAAGATGTTCGGCAGCCTGCTCAAGGTCACGGATACCTGTTGTGTCTTTGAATACATCAAGAACTACTTCGAGGGCATCATCTTTAACAATACATTCATTCTCTTTAAGTCCGAGGCGTTTAAGAACCTTAGGAAGACTGAACTTGGAAAGAATAGTTTTCTTTTCCTCTCTTGTATAGTCAGGAATATCAATGACTGCAAAACGAGAGAGCAGTGGTGCGCTGATTTTGTCCTTGTAGTTGGCAGTTGCGATTGGATATACACCAGAAGTAGGAATTAAACATTCCATGTAATTATCTGTAAATCCAAGGTTATCCAAAAGTGTAAGAAGTACATCCGCAGGATTGGCATTACCATTGCTTGCAGTGGCTTTGTCAAGCTCGTTGATGATAAATACAAGGTTAGACTCACCGGCAGTATTAAATGCTTCCATGATAATACCTGGCTTGGCATTAGAATATATTCTTGAGCTTCCTGTTAACTGTTCAGCATCATTGATTGAACTCATGTCAAGAGTTGTCCAAGGCAATTTAAGAATCTTGGCAATGAGATAAGCAATCTGGGATTTACCTGTACCGGCTGGACCTACAAGAAGGATACCATATGCAGGAAGTGTGTGTGTACGGTTAATCTGGATGATTGTCTCGATAATACGCTGCTTAACAGTCTCCATGCCGAATAATTCTTCATCAAGGACTCTTCTGGCATATTCAGGGTCGATTGATTCAAAATAGTTGCTTTTCCACTTGATGTTGAGCATGATAGATAATGCTCTCTGTGCATGACGTTTTTCTTCAGCAGTAACCTCACTTGAACGGGCAACTACAAGATTACGTCTGGCCCATAATCTGATATTCTCTGGAAGAGTTATTCCGGCGCAGTTAAGGAAATCAGATATGCTTGTAAGACTTGTAAGCTTCATGCTGTCGCCAGATTCGTCAAGGTCATCATCATTTAATTCCTCAGATAATGCGCTGCTCTCAAGAAGTCTTTCAATCATGAACTGTAAGAAACCATCAGAAGATGAGAGCTTCTGGCTGTCGTTAAATGCAATTTCTCGTATCTTGTATACAGCATATCCGTCTTCGCGGTTTTTACCAGTAAGTTTTACTTTGATACGATTCTCACCGAGCCACTTGATAAGGCTTGTAAAACGTGAATCTATCTTTAATATATTGCCATATACAGTGCTTCCGTCAACGGATATCTCGAATGCTGTTCTCTTATATGGATTAGAGAAAATACCGACAGAATTATGTTCCCATGTATATTCTTTATTATCAAGCACCAGAATAGGATTCTCTGGTGATGTAGTATCGTTATTAGAATCAAAAGTAGTGTATGTGCATTCAAATGTTGATGTCTTATTTGAAGCTGCTGATGAATCATATACAAGCATGTTCTTCCTCATTTCTATGCGCTATGCACGCATTAGTTTTTCTAAATAGTTAATTATTATCACAACATGAAAATAATATCACATTTTGGGGATAAAAAGAACATATTTAATTAAATGCATTTAATATTGTACAAATAATCTTTTACAGGGTGGACTGACTTGACGATTGCAGTGTCATTAGGGTAAAATCACTTCAATATAAGCGTGTAGTAGTATACAGAGTGTTCATTGTATACATGCATATATATGATATTTATGTGTGGATAAATAGATTAGATTATAAGTTTAATGAGAGGAAATATAGGGTGAAAAAGAAGAATTTTGCAGGACTGCTGCCAGTTCTGGTATTTTTGGTGTTGTATCTTGGACTTGGAATTATATTTGAATATGTGTTAAAGATTCCGATGGGATTCTACAATATTCCAATAATTGTAGCTTTCCTTGTGGGAATACTTGTTGCATGTATTCAGAACAGGGAGCTTACATTTGATGAAAAGTTACAGATAATGGCGAATGGACTTGCAGATAAGAATATTATCACGATGCTACTTATATTCCTTACTGCCGGCGTGTTTGTCGGGGTTGTAGGAAGAAGCAGTGCTGAGAGCGTGGCATACTGCATGCTTGAGATAATTCCACCTAAGTTTGCGGTTGCAGTTTTATTTATCGTGTCATGTTTTATATCAACAGCGATGGGAACATCAGTGGGAACAATATCGCTTATCACGCCGATTGCTGTGTCAGTTGCGGATGCATCTGGTTTTTCGATGCCTCTGTGTGTGGCATCGGTCATAGGTGGAGCTATGTTTGGAGATAACCTGTCATTCATATCAGATACAACCATAGCTGCATGCAATGGACAGGGCTGTGCCATGAAAGATAAATTCAAAGAGAATTTCTGGATTGCATTTCCTGCGGCGTTAGTTACATTTGTTATAATAATCTTTTTGTCATTAAGAGCAGATGTGTCTGGAATTATTATTCATGATTATAATCTTATTCAGGTAATTCCATATGTGCTTGTTCTTGTTGGTGGAATTATTGGATTTAATGTGTTTGTGGTTCTCATTATGGGAATTGTGTCGGGAGCAGTCATAATGCTTGCGATGGGGCAGGTGACACCGATGGGACTTATAACACAGATGGGCTCTGGCGTGTCGGGCATGTTTGAGACATGTATGGTGGCAATCCTTGTGTCAGCAATGTGTGCGTTGATTCGTGAATATGGCGGATTTGATGCACTGTTATATGCTATTAAAAAGATATTCAAGGGGAAGAAGGGCGGCCAGCTCGGAATGGGGCTTCTTGTTGGAACCATGGATATAGCGACAGCTAACAATACTGTGGCTATTGTGATGGCTAATCCTATTGCAAAAGAAATGGCGGAAAGCTATGGAATCACTCCAAGAAAAGCCGCTTCGCTTCTTGATACATTTTCGTGTGTATTTCAGGGAATTATACCATATGGTGCGCAGATGCTCGTGGCGATTTCAACAGTGTCAGAGCTTGGCTGTGGAATATCAGCATTCCAGATTCTTCCGAATCTGTTTTATCCGGGAATGTTGCTCATAAGCTCGCTTATATGGATTTATCTTATACCTAACAAGAATTCGTGATGCTTTGCCATGTAAATTAAAAATTTATGATACTATGTCATTATAACTCTAAGTCTATTAAAAATCAGCCCTGTGATGATAATTCCTTCACAGGGCTGATTCTTATTTTACATTAAATGCCTTGATTCCTGGATATACAGCACTTGCACCGAGCTCTTCCTCAATACGGAGTAACTGGTTATACTTGGCAACTCGCTCAGATCTTGAAGGAGCACCTGTCTTAATCTGGCATGTGTTAAGAGCAACAGCAAGGTCAGCGATAGTTGTATCGGCTGTTTCACCAGAACGGTGAGAGCTGATAGCTGTGTATCCTGCCTTATGAGCCATCTTGATTGCCTCAAGTGTCTCTGATACAGAACCAATCTGGTTAAGCTTTATAAGAATAGCATTACCTGCACCGAGTTCAATACCCTTTGATAATCTCTCTGTGTTAGTAACGAATAAATCATCACCTACAAGCTGTACTCTGTCACCCAGTCTGTCAGTGAGCTTCTTCCAGCCTTCCCAGTCTTCCTCATCAAGACCATCTTCGATTGAGATGATAGGGTATTTATCGCAGAGTGCTGCCCAGTGCTCTATAAGTTGTTCAGAGCTGTATTCTGTGCCAGCCTTAGGAAGCTTGTAGAAGCCTTTGCCTTTCTCGCTTTTCCACTCAGAAGATGCTGCATCCATAGCAATCCTGAAATCTTTACCTGGCTCATAACCAGCTTTCTTAACAGCCTCAAGAATAGTCTCGATAGCTTCCTCATCTGATTTTAATGCTGGGGCAAATCCACCCTCATCACCAACAGAAGTTGCAAGACTTCTTTCTTTTAATATAGATGCAAGAGCGTGGAAAACTTCTGAACACCATCTCAAGCACTCCTTGAAAGAAGGTGCGCCGACAGGCATAATCATGAATTCCTGGACATCAAGGCCAGATGATAATGCATGGCAGCCGCCATTTATGATATTCATCATAGGAACAGGGAGTCTGTTACCAGATACACCACCTAAGAATCTGTACAGAGGTATGTCAAGTGATATGCTTGCAGCTCTGCAGCAAGCGATAGATACAGCAAGAATAGCGTTAGCACCGAGCTTTGACTTATCCTTAGTTCCATCGGCTGCAATCATAGCAGCATCTATAGCGTAGATATCAGATGCATCCATTCCGATAAGGGCATCATTAATAGTAGTATTAATGTTGTCGACAGCCTTAGTTACCCCCTTGCCAAGATATCTTGATTTATCACCGTCTCTTAATTCGAGGGCTTCAAATTCGCCTGTAGATGCGCCGGAAGGAGCAGTACCTCTTCCAACAGTTCCGTCTATGAGATAAACCTCAGCCTCAACAGTTGGATTACCTCTTGAATCAAGAATTTCTCTACCAATAACTTTTTCAATTTCTAAATATGACATTGTCATTCTCCTTTCCTATAATGCAAATTAATGCATGGATAATACACGGTTAGGATAAACTAACTCAAGCTGAAAATCAATAATCAAAAATGATAAAATATTTCATTACCATTTATTATTGACATACATGAATAAAATTATTGGACATTTATAAAATATAAGCCTATAATGGGCTAAATAGGAGATGAAATCGTATGGACCAGAATTATATTATAACAATGGAAGAAACCAGAGAGATTATGAAGCAGCTCAGCAAGGTTTTTGACGTTGTGCGTCTGCTTGAAGCTGAATCTCTGCATGAGATAGATGAGAATAATAATATTAAATCCTGTGATTGTTACGAGTTCTGGAACAGAAGACACAGATGTGATAACTGTGTATCGCAGTGTGCGATTTCATGTAAGGGACAGAGGATTAAGCTTGAATATCTCGACCAGGATATATACGAAGTTATTGCCAAGTATCTTGAGATTGATGGCAAGGGATATTCACTTGAGATGCTTATCCGTATTAATAAAGATGTGATGTCAGATCCGGGCGATTGTGAAAAGCTTGTCATGGATATGACAGGATTTTCCAAGAAACTATATGAGGATGTACTTACAGGTGCATATAACCGAAGATATTATGAGGATAAGGTTAAGAATATTGATGAATCAGCGGGGCTGGCAGTTATAGACCTTGATGATTTTAAGATATATAACGATACATATGGACATAGTGCTGGTGATATGGCACTTATCACAGCGGCTAAGTCTATCAATGAATGTATAAGAAGTTCAGATATGCTTATAAGGTATGGCGGTGATGAATTCCTGCTTATTATGCCGGGAATTGATATATATACATTCAGAGATAAGTTAAGACAGATACAGAAAAAGATTAACGAAGCTGATGTTCCAGGATATACAAGGATTCAGATGAGCGTAAGTATCGGTGGTGTGGTGACTGGCGATGAGTCAATTGAGCAGACTGTGAGCAGAGCTGATAATCTTATGTATAAGGCTAAGAAGTATAAGAATGTAGTTGTAACAGAGCTTGATGGAGAGCAGCCACAATATCAGAATATGGAAGTTAGCAGGGAAAAGATTCTGATAGTTGATGACTCAGATATTAACAGAGATATTCTTGCAGAGATATTGCAGGATGATTATCAGATTCTGGAGGCACACGATGGTGCGGAAGGAATTGATATGATTGAGCGGTATGGAGAACAGATATCACTT
>URGC01000055.1 GCA_900547255.1 uncultured Eubacterium sp.
TCCACGTGTTCAGCCTAGTTCATAAATATGTGTCCAGGATTCTGGGTACATATCAGTTAGTGATGCCCTTTATTTATAAGATGGAATAACAGTGAGAATTTCTAAATAGTTACAGTCAAAGGGAGATTATCATGAGAAAAATTAAATTATTAGCAACAACAGCAATGATGACATTGGTATTAACAGGATGTGGTAATAATTCATCAACAGTTAATACATCAGATGTTAGTGAACAGAACACTACAACTAATATATCAGAAGAAACAAGAGAGCAGGAGACAACTACTCAACAGGAAATGACAACGCAGGAAGAGACAACTGAGGTAAGCACAATAGATAATTCTAAGCAGAGTGAGTCTGTTAAAGCAAAGGAAAAAGAACAGGAAACGATTGCAAAAGAACAGGAAGAGCCTAAGACAGCAGCAGTGCAGACAACAGAATCCACTCAGCCTAAGACTACAGCAGCATCCCGCGTTGTATCAGGTGATCCGGCGGCGCAGGCAAAAATCAATATAGATTATTATCAGGAAGTGTTAACTTTGGTTAACCAGATAAGAGCGGAGGCAGGGGTAAGTCCGCTTACACTTGACACTACAATATGTTATGCGGCAACGACAAGAGCTATGGAGATGGATAATGCAAAAGTATTATCACATACAAGACCGAATGGTTCAAAGTATAGCACTGCATTAACTGCATATGGGATTAAATATAGTTCTTCGGGTGAGAATATCGCATCAGGTGCAAATAGTCCTGAAGATGTTGTAACTGGTTGGAAAAATTCTCCAGCTCATTATTCTAATATGATAAAGAGTGATTTCAAAAAGCTAGGTGTGGGATTCAGCAATGCTAATGGCAGATATTGGGTACAGATGTTTACTGATTGATTGGTAAGACTGTTTCTTTGCCTAAGACAGGAGATAGAGCTCCAATCGTTCCAATTGTACTTGTTCTTACAGAGGTGTATTTTATTTTAGTTTATCTCTATACTTTTTATGAGTACCTGCCGATAATAGATTTATAACAAGAACACTTTGAAATATGTCCAAGGAGGGATTATTGCAGCAAATGGAATTTTTAGCGATTCAAGAGTGTATCCTGTTCAGACAATCAGTAATACTAAAGGCGTAAAACGTGATGGCACGAATGCCGGATATCAGGGAAACAGCCAGCAGGGTAATCGTTATTACGATATGAAGGTTAATGTTGGGACTACCCACATGGCGCCTGAAGACTGCTATACAGTTACTTACAACAATAACAGCCAGCTCCAGACATTTTACTACTGTCCACGTCATGAATATACATACTGATAACTGAACTAAACAAAGTTCTTAGAGCCTGTGCCAGTTGATATTATACTGGCACAGGCTTATTCTGTGGGTTCAGGAATGCTGCAGACAGAAGCAGAATTGCAAAACATCAGGAAAAATTTGGTTTAATTGAGAGAAATCGGGATTGACACATGTAAATATATAGATTATTCTTTTTTGTGTGGGGATAAAATTTAACAGGTGTTTTGTGCGCTTTTTACAAGGTCCCTCACAATAACTAATTGTATTAGAGGGAGATACAGAGAAATGAAAAAACACATAGCATTTAAGATTATGCTGCCATTAATTATTATATTTGTTTTAACTTTGATGGTAAACATAAGTACCACAAGCCAGTTCCAGTCATTTAGAAGTGCTTGTCAGGAAATTACTAATTCGACATCGGCAGATGTTCCACAACAGATACGTGACACAGCGGCAGGAATGTCAGACAGTATTACTGCTGGTTTATCAACTAATGGAATTATATCATCATTACAGCTTGCGATGGTTATTGTGACAATTATTGTTACATATGTATCTGTTGTAAAGCCATTGCAGAAGACTCAGAAACAGCTTGATTCATTGATTGAAAAGCTGGAAAATAACGAGGGTAATCTGGAAGAGCGTATAGAGACTAAGAAGCAGGATGAGATTGGTCGTCTTATATTTGGAATCAACATGTTTCTTGATAAGCTTCAGGTTATTATGAAGAGAATTGAGGGACATTCTATTTCGTTAGATAGTTCATCAGGCAATATTTTACAGACTGTTTCATCATCTTCAACAAGTGCGAATGAGCTTGCTGATGAGACAGGCAGACTTTGCAGTGAAATTGATGAGATATCAGAGGCTGTTGAGGCAATTTCACATGATATTAAGCTTTTAGAAGAGAATGGTACATCTATTGCTGATGCAAGTGCATCTGGTAAGGATTACACAGCCCAGATGAAGGATAGAGCGACTGAAATACAGTCTATGGCAGGGAGCAGCAAGCAAGCATCACAGCAGATTACTGCGTCACTTGAGGATGATCTTCGTACATCTGTTGAGAGCAGCAAGAGCGTTAATGCAATCAGAGACCTTACAGATGAGATTTTATCAATAGCAAGCCAGACAAATCTTCTTGCACTTAATGCGTCTATAGAGGCAGCAAGAGCTGGTGAGGCAGGCAAGGGATTTGCGGTTGTCGCTGATGAAATCAGACAGCTTGCTGACAACAGCAGAAATACAGCTAACAGTATCCAGGAAATCAGCAACGAGGTTGTTACATCGGTTGAACAGCTTGCAGCATCATCAGACAAGCTTCTTAAGTATGTCACAACTAATGTGCTTGATGATTATGACAAGTTTGTTGCTGCATCACAGCAGTATACACAGGATGCCGATACATTAGAGGGCATTATGACAGATTTTGAGAACAAGACAGAGACATTGCTTGATTCTTCTGCCCATGTAGGAGATAAGATTTTACAGATATCTGATACAATTGACGAGGAAAAGGGCAGAGTATCAGCATTTTCAGATGCAGTTGATAAGCTTCTGTCCAATATGACAGATATTCAGGACTGCACGAATGTCAATGAGGGTGTATCTAATGATTTAAAGCAGGAGATTGCAAAGTTCAGCGTTATTTAAGCAATTTTAAGCATGGCAGAATACATTTTGTGGTTGAAATACATGGTTGGCTTAATGTGAATAAAAGCTGCGAAAAAATCCGGAAATTCCTTGGAATGTGGATTTTTTCGCAGCTTTTCTGATATAAAGAAAAAGTGTGGGTTTTTTGGATTTTTATGAAAGATATGAGTGGAAAAATCCAAAATTCATGATTATTCGAGGCTTGAGCCTGCGCCTGAACCAGACACTTTAGAAGCTACTTTGATAGTAAATTCTTTAGTAAGTGTCCCGTACAGAGGATCGTTGAAATATATCTTAACCTTATGGCTGCCATATGATATACGGTTTATCTTGTCTTTGGTTGTATATTTCTTGCCGTCTATGACTACATTAACAGAGTTGTCAACACCGAGACAGTTGATTGCATGGCACTGGTCGAGAAAGGCAGATGCTTTGCCGTAAGGAACTGTTATAGTGTCTGAGTCAAGCGATATATATGGTTCATACAAATCAATTGTGTAATTATCGTATGAGAACATCGCAACATTCATATCTGTGTAGTAGTTAATTCCTGGAACCGTATTAGTTACACCATACTGCCAGATATCATAATTGTAATCGAATTCTGGACCATCATCACCAGGCTTCCATTGCTTTTCTGTGTAGTAGTAATCTTTGAAGTAATATGCAAGCCATGTTTTGTATTTCTTGGTAAGTGAAGCGCCATCAACACGTCCAAGCCAGTCATTCTTGCAGAAATAAACCATAGGAGTGTATCCTGCGGCAGCTATTTTATCAGCAAATGTTGTGCAAATGTTTGTAAGCTGCTGGTTACTAATCTTTGCTTTGTTAACACGGTAGTTCTTGCCGGATTCCCAGTCAAATGCAACTGGATATGTTATCTTGTATTTCTGTATGAGGCTCAGACAGTAATCGGCTTCGGCAGATGCCTCGCTTGTTGTCTTTGCCTGTGAGAAGAAATATATTCCGACTTGAATGCCATTGGCAAGTGCACCAACGATATTCTGCTCAAATGCTGGGTCTTTGTAGAGTTTTCCGTCAGTTCCTATAGAACGTCCACCACATTTGATGATTGCAAATGTTATGCCTGAATCCTTGACTCTCTTCCAGTCGATAGCTCCGTGGTCGCTCTGGTAATGCGACACATCAACACCGAATGACATGTTAGATGTAAGAACCATAGGAACTGTGTCTGTTCCGTCTGATACGTCATCATTGGTATGCTCGTCTTCCTCTGCAACATTGGAATCACTTCCGTCATCAGCTACTTTGCTGTTAGCAGCCTCGGCAGCGGCTTTCTCAGCAGCAGCGGCTTCTGCGGCTACCTGTGCTGCGGCAGCTTCCTCAGCGGCAATCTTTTCATTGAGTGCATTGGTGTAGCCCTCAAAATCAGGAACCTTATCAAGCGATGCCACAAGTGTCTGGTATGTATCGCTGTCTTCGAGATTTTCAAGAAGATGTGAAGCTATGGTATTCAGTGTCTTGAAATCAGAGAACACAAGGCTGTCACTATCTTTACTGCTAATCTGGCTGATTACATCCTTCTGGGAATCACTGATATATTGTTTTTCAGAAGAGCTGTTATCGCTAGTTGATGACATGCTGATAAATGGATTGATGTTGGTAATCAGGTCATCAACGCATGCCTTGGCAGAGTCGCTGTCTGTGTATACATCGAATACTACACGGAAATTTGTGTAGGATGTTTCAAGACTGCTTAACAGCTCACGCATTTTAGCTTTTTCCTCAGCACGGCGGCTGGCTTCTTCTGCGCTTTCTGTAGTCTGCTCAAGCATTTCCTGCTGAATTTGTGCATTGGCAATCTCTGCCTTTTTCTTGCTGTTATGGCTTAACACGACTGCGCATGTTCCACCGGCAAGAACGACTACGATAATTCCTGCCGCTATAAGCGTGTTGCTGTAGCGATACAGTAATTTTTTGATGCCACTACGTTTTTTAGTAGCATTAGTGTCTTTCATATTCTGTTTTTCTTCCTTCCCCCTATATGACTGGTTTTATTCCAATTGATTACTTTACTACAATAAAGAAAAGAATGCTATAGGGAATTGGTAAATCGTATAAAAAAACTTGCTATATGCAATGAAAAATTATTGATTGGAAATCCATATTACTCCAGTTATACTATCGCCATCGCTCCTGATAATAGAAGCAGTACATATGTAAGTTTCATGAACACATCCTGGGGGATTTTTTTAACGAGCTTTGTTCCGATAAATGTTCCAACAAACACAGGCACAACTCCGACAATAAGCAGCATAATGACATGTGTATTGAAATTACCGAGCATTATCTGTGTACCTGTCATGTAACAGCCTGTTGTAAGCCATATCATAGCAATAGTTGCGCGGAATTCTTCTTTATCTTTTAGAACGGCGGCGGCGTATACTACAAGCAATGCTCCGCCAGATACGAACATGCCGTGTATTATGCCGGCAGCCAGAAGAATTATGAGCATAAACCATTGAGGAAGTGATGCCTTTTTTGGTGAATTAATTGAATTGCTGTTATCATGTTCTGCAAGCATGTCATTTTTTGAAGCTGCTTTGGATGTGCGGCTGAACAAAAGCTTTTTTATTGCAATTGCGATTATCATAATTCCATATAATATAAGAAGCTGGTGCAGTGGAAAGATTTCAAATATCTTGATGCCGGCAGCCATGCCGATTATCATGCAGATGAACATTTTGGCAAATTCTTTCCAGTTAATGTGCTTAAAGCCGGTGCAGACAATCATCAGGCTTGAAATCTGTGCAATAGCATTAAGCAGGGCTTTGGCTTCGCCTACACCTATAAGTTTGATTGTTGGCGGCATGGATATCAGTGTTCCGGCAAATCCAGTTATCGCTTGCAGCAGATTGGCTCCAAACAATATAATAAAAACAATTAAATCCTTAATATTGAACATAATGACAAGCTCCTCTCAGATTTCTTTCATATTTAATAAGCATTATAGCGTATATTTATCCATTGCATTTTGTGCACCAACACAAATAAATTCCCATAGAAGCATATTTACATTATATAGTAGAAATATTTGTGCATTCAGGCATTAATATTGGGATGGATTACATATAAACATATAAAATAGGTAAGAATCCGAAAAATCACTTGACATATGTGCATGAGCACATATAAACTTGGTAAGTAGTATATTGAAAACATATATTGCATGTCATATTATGATGTCAACAATTAAATAGATGAACAAACAAAGGCGTTTGAACTTACCACGGGATGAGTGGGGTTCAGACGCTTTTTTGTTTATCTGTTTATAGCATAACATCCAGATGGGTCAGAACTAATGAGAATCTGGGAAGGATATAAGGAGGACAATAATATGGCAAATTTAACAGGACAGGAAGTAGCAGAGTTACATAAGAAATATATTTTACAGTCATGGTCTAAGGCTGGTGGAGATGTTTTACCGGTTGAGAAGGCAAAGGGCATATATTTCTGGGATTACGATGGAAAGAAGTATGCTGATATGGCATCACTCCTTGTATGCTCTAACCTTGGACATGAGCTGCCAGAGATTGTTGAGGCGATTAAGGAGCAGGCAGATAAGATGTGCTTTATGGCTCCAGCGTATGCATCAGAACCTAAGAGCAAGCTTGCCAAGCTGCTTGTTGAGGCAGCAGGTGAGGATACATATAAGAGAGTGTTCTTTACTAATGGTGGTGCCGAATCTAATGAAAATGCAATCAAGATGGCAAGAATGGTGACAGGAAGAACTAAGATTTTCTCATGTTACAGAAGTTATCATGGTGCTACACTCGGTGCTTCTAATGCATCTGGTGACTGGAGAAGATTCGCAGCAGAGATTGGTGGTGCGAATGGATTCGTTAAATTCATGAACCCACAGATGTACAGAGATGGTTATACATATGGTGTTGATGATGAAGTTGTTACTAAGAAGGCTCTTGCAGACCTTGAACTTCAGTTAAGATATGAAGGACCAACCAATGTGGCTGCAATTCTTATGGAGTCAATCGTAGGTGCGAATGGTGTTATCCTCCCACCTAAGGGATATATGGAAGGTGTAAGGGCACTTTGCGATAAATATGGCATCTTAATGATATGTGATGAGGTTATGGCAGGCTTCTTCAGAACAGGTAAGTGGTTCGCATGGCAGAATTTTGATTTCAAGCCAGATATGATTACATTTGCAAAGGGCGTTACATGTGGTTATGTACAGCTTGGCGGTGTTATTGTTAATGAAAAGATTGCTAAGTATTTTGAAGAAAATGTACTTCAGTGTGGTCTTACATATTCAGGTCATACACTTGCATGTGCGGCTGGTGTGGCAGCAGTTACATATTATAAGGAGCACAATATTGAACAGCATGTTGCAGAGATGCATGAGATTGTCAAGGCATTCATGGACAAGATGGTTGAGAAGCATAAATGTGTAGGTGAGGCAAGATGCATAGGTTTATTCGGAGCGCTTGAGATGGTTAAGAATAAGGAAACAAGAGAACCACTTCAGGAGTATGGTATTCCGGGAACAGCAATGCCTTGGATATTTGCCGAGTTAAAGAAGAGAGGTTTTGCAACATTTGGACGTGAGAACTTTATCGAGATATGTCCACCTCTTATCATAACTAAGGAAGAACTTGACGAGTACCTTCCAATTCTTGATGAGGTGCTTACACTTGCTGATGAGAAATTCTGCGAATAAGTATAATTGAGCAAATTGAATAAATCAGACATTATAATGTTGGAGATATTACTCTGAAAGGAAGGAATGCTATGAACTGGGATTATATTCAGCCGGTCAAGATAAGATTCGGCGCAGGAAGATGTGTAGAGATAAAGGATCTTGCGAAAACACTTGGAGCAAAGAATGGTCTGCTTGTTGCAGATCCATTCTTCTTCACCAACGGACTTGCAGATAAGATTATTAAGGACAGCGATGGCGCACTTACAGCCTCATTTGGAGAATTATCACCTAATCCGGATGTAACAGAGGTTGATGCATGTGCGGAAGTTATTAGAAAGAATGATATAGGATTTGTTGTTGCACTTGGCGGAGGAAGTTCAATGGACTGTGCCAAGGCGGCTGCCAGTATTGCGCTGACAGAAGATTCAATAAGAAAATATCATGGAACAGGCGTGGCTATGCCACAGGAGCATCTTCCACTTATAGCGGTTCCAACGACAGCAGGAACTGGAAGCGAAGTTACATGTGTAGCGGTTCTTACAGACCATGCTAATGGCAAAAAGTCGCCAATTGTGTCAGACGGATTCTTCCCTGATTATGCAATTATCGACCCTGAGCTTACATACACAATGCCACCTAAGGTTACAGCAGGAACTGGTATTGATGTGCTGTCACATGCGATTGAGGGATTCTGGAGCAAGGGACACCAGCCTATATGTGATGCGTGTGCATTACATGCGGCAGAACTTGTATTTAAGTATCTGTACAGAGCTTATGAGAATCCAACAGATAAGGAAGCGAGAGAGAAAATGTGTGAGGCATCACTTATAGCTGGTCTTGCATTTACACTTCCTAAGACAACTGCTTCGCATGCATGCTCATTTCCATTGACCAATATTCACCATATCCCACATGGTGAGGCGTGCGGACTTACACTGGATTATTTTGCAAGAATTAATGCAAAGGGTGAAGAAGGCGCCAGGATTGATGAGTTTGCAAGAAAGCTTGGATTTGCCGATACAAACGACATGGCAGATGCAATTCATGCTCTAAAGGAAAAGCTTCATCTTAGAAATGATTTAAAGGATTTACATTTATCAGAGGAGCAGATAGCGGAGCTTGTAAAAATCAGCCGTCACCCTAACCTGTATAACAATCCGGTTGATATAACGGATGAGATGCTGGATGAGATGTATCACAGCATGGCGTAGGAACAGGTAAAAAGAGAGGAAAGGAGCGTGATGGCTCTATGTATAGCGTTGTAATAGCTTTTGGAATGGCAAGTGTTATGCTGTGTCTTGGAATGTTTATAAGAGCAAAAGTACCATTTTTCAGACATATGCTTATGCCAACCAGTGTTATAGGTGGCCTTATCGGATTTATAGTTATGAATACAATCATTGGTAAGGTTTATGTGGGTGGAGTATCTATTAAAGATTTCAGTAATATTGTTGATGTATTTTTTGTGATGTCATTCATATCAATAGGACTTACTGGTGGTGGCAAGAAGAAGCAGAATAAAGATAAGGATAAGAAGAATAAGCAGAAAAAAAGCAGTGGTGCAGTCAGAGGTGCGCTTGGAATGTCACTTATATGGTGTATTCTGTATGCTGTACAGCCATTAATCGGAATAGGTGTTACAGCGGTTATGGGTAAAGCTGTTAATATGGATTCCATGTATGGAATTCTCGTTCCTTTTGCTTTCTGTCAGGGACCAGGACAGGCATCTACTTATGGAAGATTATTTGAGTATACATATGGATATGAGAATGCAGAGATGGTTGCGCTTACATATGCTGTTATTGGATTTATAGCAGCATTCGGAATAGGTGTTCCTGTAGCAAGATATGGACTTAAAAAAGGTATTGCTAAGAATAAGAGTACAATTAACAGTTCAGTTGAGAGAGGCTTTTTCACTCCTGAAGAACAGAGAGAACCTCTTGGAAAATCTACTTTTCATAGTGCTAATATAGAAACATTTGCAGCACATTTTGCAATTATGGGTGTTACATATCTGCTTGCACTCCTGATGGCATATGTCATCAGATTAATACCAGGACTTGGACCTACATTTGCAGCGATGTTATTTATGTGGGGCATGTTCGCAGCTTATATTGTGAGATGGATAATGGGTAAGTTAAAGATTAGTTATCTTATCAATAATGCATTTCAGAGCAGAATAACAGGATTTTTCTCTGATTATCTCGTTGTAAGTTCATTTATGGCAATACAGGTCGGTGTTATTGGAAAATGGATTGTGCCAATTATAATCGTCGGAGTAATTGCCGCAATAGCTACATTTCTTGTTTCAATGTATTTTGGAGAAAGACTTGGAAGTGACCATGATTTTGAGAGAGTTCTTGGTGTATATGGAACAAGTACAGGTACAACACCAAGTGGTTTATCACTTGTGAGAATGGTAGACCCTAAATTGCAGACAAGCACTGGTGCAGAGCTTGGTGTTATGAATATGGGAATGATGTTTTCAACACCAACTATGTTATTTATAACATTTGCAGGACTTCATTACATATCATTGCCGGTAGCATGTGGAGGAATATTCATAACAATATTTGTGTATCTGATATTACTTAAAGTATTTGGTGTATGGAGAAAGCCGACATTTACATTTGCTAAAGGACGTATATGGGATGGCGCAGATAACCAGTCTCAGGATGAGTACCTCAAGGGCTATCTGCATGATATAGGAATTAATAATGTAAGTGATGTTGAGACACTTGTTAATAACAGTATGCAGTAAATTTGAGAGGAGATGTCAGATATGAAGATGATATATGCAATTGTAAGACCAGAAAAGGTATATGAGGTAAATCGTGCATTGGCAGAGGCAGGATTTGGAGCATCAACTAAATGGACTGTAGCAGGAAGAGGAAAGCAGCATGGTATTCAGGTTGGAGATATTATATATGATGAGATGACTAAGAATATGCTTATGATTGCCTGTGAAGATGATGACAAGAATGAGGTTATAGATGTAATAATGGATTCTGCCCAGACAGGTGAAAATGGTAATTCTGGTGATGGAAGAATATTCGTGGTTCCGATAGAGGAAGCATATACAATATCCAGCAGAAGTAAGGACAATTAATATCAATATATGTTGTAAAGCATGAAAGGAGGCTGCCATGAAAGAGTTATTAAGAGATAGAATTGTGGATATGACAGGCAGAGTGGCTGTGAGTGGATATGAGTGGAAGCTTGCGGCATACGTTGCAGACGAGCTTAAAGGATATGCCGATGATATCAGGATAACTCCTAATGGCAATCTTATTGTAACTGTCAATGGCATTTGTGCAGGCCCAGATGTGCTTTATGGAGTTCATCTGGATGAGGTGGGATATGTTATCAAGAGCATAGATGATAACGGCTTTCTGTATTTTGGTAAAATTGGCGGCTCATCAGATAATATTATTCCCGGAAGAAAGGTTATTATTAAGACTGAAAAAGGTGATGTTTCGGGAGTTATAGGTGTCCGTTCAACACATATGCTCACAGAGGAAGAAGCTAAGAAGATGCAGACTGTGAATGTATCATATGTAGATATATGTGCAAAAGATAAAGAACAGGCAATGGAATGGGGCATCAGAAGTGGATGCCAGATGGTAATCGACAGTCCATGCACGCCGATGAAAAATCCTGATTATATGGTGACTAAAGCGGCGGATTGCAGAGCTTTGTGTGCAATAATTTTTGAATTAATCAGACATATTGACAGAGAAAAATTAGCAGGAAAGCATTATTTCGTATTTACTGCGATGGAAGAGGTCACGACAGCGGCGTTGCGTTCTGTCGTTGAAGAGATTAACCCGGATTATTGCTATATATTAGACACAATTCCTGCTGGTGATGTTCCTGATATCAGGAGCACAGATAATCCTATTAAGCTTGGTGCAGGACCAGTTGCTGTATTATTGCAGCATAATCCAAGATTTCATAATTATGCTGTATCACATCCTGCATTAGTGAAAGCTGTGGAGAATGTGGCAGCAGATATGCATATGGATATTCAGGAATTTGCATTTACAGGTGCATTTTATTCAACAGATGCGGCGGGTGCAGTTAATTCTGGAAGAGGCAATGCGATTATGACAATAGCACTTCCAAGAAGATATTCCCATTCGCCCACAGAGGTAATCAATCTTAATGATTGTTTAGATGTATACAGGTTAGTTGAAAAACTTGTGTATACTCCGGTTGAAATGGAGGTGGGAGCATGGCTGTGACGGTAGAAGACCTATATAAGTCAGTAAAAGATGACGAGAGATACGAAATGAAGTGTGTAGCGGGGCAGACCGGAATGGACAAAGTTGTTAACTGGGTTCATATGGTTGAAAGTACTGCTATATCGGAATTTCTTGAGGGCAATGAGATAGCATTTACAACTGGAATCAGTACAGCGAGTGATGAAGATTCAATTCTGGAACTGGTAGAGTCTATATATAATAATAAAGCGAGTGCCGTAGTTATCAATATTGGCCCCTATATAAAACAGATACCACAGATTGTAATTGATTTTTGTGATTATAATGATTTCACGTTATTTGAAGTGCCATGGCATGTACACATGGCAGGAATAATGAAAAGCTTCAGTGAAACTCTTACTATGGCTGACCGGGCTGATATGGAAGTTACAGGAGCTATGGAAAATGCAATATTTTTTCCTTTGCAGCAGAGCATGTATATGCCTTTATTTGAAAAAAATGGCATAGACTGTGAGCTGCCTTATTGCGTTGCGCTGTTTTTTATAGAAAAGCTTGAAGAAAAAGAGAATAGAAGAGGAACAATTGAAGAATCAATAAGACATATAACGCATGATTATAGTGGGACTGGCAGAAAAGAGTGCTTTGTTTTCTCAAAGCGTGGAACAATATTTGTTATATTTAAAAATTGTGAATATGGTGAGATTGAGACAGATGTCCATAGCATAATTGATTATCTTCGCAGAATGGGTGGAATATATGAAAATGTGTACTGTGGCGTGGGAAGGAATACGAGGAGTGTAAGATGTCTTCATAAAAGTTATAATCTTGCTTTAAAGGCAATGAAACTGCAGATGAGAAGAGGTGCTGTCGGAGAACCGGCTATATTTAAGGAGATGGGAGTGTATAGAACTCTTATGGCTATTGAAGATATTGAGATAGCAAAGGAATACTATAATGAACTTCTTGAAAAACTTGTACGTTATGATGAGCTTAATAAGACAGAATATGTGGAGTTTTTAAAGGTGTATTTTAAGGAGGCTGGAAGTGTAATTAATACGGCGGATGCGTTATATCTGCATAGAAATACAGTCAATTACAAACTTCGTAAAATAGAAGAAATACTTAACTGTGATTTGACTGATTTTGATACCAAGGTGGAATTATATCTGGCTCTTAAATTGTCTGAGCTTATATAAGCTGCTGAAAACAACAGCTTGTGCATGAGCACAAATTTTATTAATCATGTCTATATTGTGAAAACTTGCAGGAGAGGATAAAATCTGAACTATCAAATAAATCTTGCAAGACAAAGGCGTCTGTTACATTGGAATGTGACAGACGCCTTTTTGCAGATTAATCTGAAGAGAAAGGAAGGCAGTGGTATGATTAAATACATATTTAAAAGATTACTGATTGCAGTACCAATATTTATAGGTATTACATTTGCAGTATTTATGTTATCAAGCATGGCACCAGGTAATATAGTTGACCAGATAGTCGGCTCAAGTGATGTTCCAATGACGGAGGAGCAGATAGCAGCCCTTAATCATCAATATGGATTTGACAGACCCGTAATAGTACAATATGCGGACTGGCTGGGAGATTTATTTCATGGGGATCTTGGAACATCGTATAGAAATAAAAAACCAGTTATTGATGTTATAGGACAGAGAATAGTACCAACACTTACACTTACACTAACATCATTGGTGCTTGCACTTATTGTTGGCATTCCTCTTGGTCTTGCATCAGCATATAAGCCTAAATCAGTCTGGTCGGCCATTGCAAATTTCTGTATATACATAGGTTCATCAATGCCGACATTCTTTTTCAGCTTATGTCTTATATATTTGTTCTCGGTTAAGCTTTCGCTGCTGCCGGCATCTGGAATGTATAATGCGGCGGGACCTAAGACAATCGGAGTTGTTATACAGCATCTGATAATGCCATCAATAGTACTGATGTTTAATATAGTTGGTGGATTTATCAAACAGACAAGAGCCAGTCTTTTAGAGATAATGAATGAAGAGTACATTAAAACAGCACGTGCCAAGGGTCTTAGCGAAATAGTGGTTGTTGTAAAACATGGATTTAGAAATGCTCTTATACCTATTGTTACACAGATTGGTCTTATGGTTCCATTCCTTGTAGGAGGAGCAGTTGTAGTAGAAAATGTATTTGCATGGCCTGGACTTGGAAGCCTTATGAGTACATCAATTAATTCAAGAGATTATCCGGTAATAATGGGAGTTGCAGTTATCATATCGGTGGTAGTACTTCTTGTTAACATTCTGATGGATATTATATATGCATTTATTGATCCAAGAATATCATATGACAAATAAAGGAGGGGTGGATATGCATAATAAAGGTGTTGCTTCATTTATAAAGAAATATGCTAAAAACAAGCTGGCAATAGTTGGATTTGCAGTGGTTTTGATTGAAATTATTATGGTTATCATTCTTCCATATATATTGAAACTTGATCCGTACCAGACGTATGTATTTAATGTAAAGCCTGGAACAGATGGACATATTTTAGGAACAGATGATGTAGGAAGAGATGTATTTGCAAGACTTGTATATGGTGGCAGAGTTTCACTTATGGTTGGTATTTTATCGACACTGATATCTGTTGTGATTGGTCTTCCACTTGGATTAATAGCTGGATATAAAGGCGGGCTTATCGGAAGTATAATTATGAGATTTGCAGATATATTCCAATCATTTCCGCAGATGGTTCTTATACTTGTAATTGTTTCTGTAACTGGTCCATCAATTGGAATTGTTATAGCAGTTATAGGTGTTATTGGCTGGACAGGTGTAGGAAGACTTGTATACAGCAACGTATTATCAGTTAAGAAAAAGGAATATGTAGAGGCTGCCAAGACATGTGGCATCAGTAATTTTGGAATTATGTTCAAATACGTATTACCTAATTCAATATCTCCAGTATGGATGCAGCTTACAACTAATATATCAGCAGCAATCCTTACGGAATCAGCACTTAGTTTTATGGGAATGGGTGTTCCATCTCCAGAAGCATCATGGGGCAATATTATGAATGCTGCCCAGACATATATCAATTTTTCAATGAGACCATGGGTTTGGTTGTCAGCAGGTATATGTATCATTGTTACTGTTATTGGTATTAACTTTATTGGTGATGGTGTAAGAGATGCATTTGATCCAAGAAAGAGATAATACATAAAGAAAAAAGGAGGAAACGTTTATGAAAATTACAAAGAAATTAGTTGCGCTTGTTATGTCTGTCATAATGTCATTTTCGGTATTTGGATGTTCTGGCAGTAAGTCGGGCAGTGGCGACACATCAGACATTACACTTGTATATGCTCTGGCAGGAGCATGGAGTACATTGATGCCTTACAATGCGTCGGACAGTTTCTGTGGTGTTACATGGGATCAGATATATGACAGGTTGTTTTATGTATCAGGAAATTGTGAGCTTAAATCAAGAGCTTGTGAGAGCTATGAAACTAACAATAACGTCTGGACATTCCATCTTAATAAGGCTTCAAAGTGGCATGATGGTCAGGCTGTTACAGCAGATGACTGGATATATACATTAAATCTTCTTGCTAATAAAGATTTTACAGGTTCAGTAAGGTCTATAGCATCTAAGATTGAAGGTACAGATGCATCTGGCATAGAGACATCAAGTGGTTCATTAAAGGTAAGTAAGGTTGATGATTATACATTTACAATGACTATGAAGGAGGACATTCCTTTTGAAAGCTTCTGGCTTAATTATAATAAGGGATTATATGTTCTCCCAGCACATCTGTTAAAGGATAAGCCAGCATCAAGTGTAGCAGGTGATTCGTTCTGGTTTAGTCCAGTTGGTTCTGGTCCATGTAAGTATGAGAGTGATATTGCTGGTTCAGAGCTTACACTTGCAAGTTTCTCGGATTATTATCTTGGTGCTCCTAAGTTTGGACATCTTGTATTAAGAGTTATGGATCAGTCAAACTTTATTAATTCACTTCTTGCCAATGAGATTGATCTTGAGTGGATATTCTTAGGAATTGATGATGCACTTGCAATTAAGGATAACCCTAATGTATCAGTACTTACTAATACTCAGGCTGATTTCCTTGAGCTTATGGTATATAACAATGACAGTCTCAAGGATAACCGTTGGAGACAGGCACTTACAATGGCAATTGACAGAAATACATTAAATGAAGGTTTCTATGCTGGAACAGGCCAGGTATTTGATAACTGGATTCATCCAGACAGTTCTTGTGCACCATCTGATGCATCAAGCAAATATGTATACAAGTATGATCCAGATGCAGCAAAGAAGTTATTACAGGAGTCAGGATTTGATTTTAACTATGAAGTAAAGATTGTATGTAATACTGCATCAAGAGAGAAGCAGTGTGCAATGGTTCAGCAGTGGCTTGCAAACATAGGTGTTAAGTCTTCAGTACAGCACCTTGATTCAGCAACTATGTGGAATGGCATGTTTGAGGGTAAATATGATATCTGCATGATGGGACTTATGCCAACGACAGATCCTTGGACACTTGAGCCTATATTTGATGTTAATGCAACAACATATGGAAGTTATAAAGATCCTAAGATAACACAGATGTATGCAGATGCTAAAGCTGAGAAAGATCCAGCTAAGCAGAAGGAAATGTTACAGCAGCTGATGGATTATTTCTATGAGCAGTGT
>URGC01000056.1 GCA_900547255.1 uncultured Eubacterium sp.
ACTCCGGTAAGAAAATTAGCACATATGGCGGAGTTTGCACTTCTTGGATTTTCAGTATATTTTGCCCTTAAATATGACGAATTTTCATACAAGTTTACAAAGTATGTTACATTCTTTATTGTTCTGGCCGTAGCATCACTTGATGAATTCCATCAGCTATGTGTGGCAGGAAGGAATGGCAATCCAAGAGACGTAATGATTGATATGTGTGGCTGCCTGATAGCGATATTTATATCGGTTCTATTGGACAAAAGAAAGAATATTGTTGTTTAGTCTGATACGGCTATTCGACATTTTTGGAGGAAGAGCAGATGACACTTTATGATGAACTTGTAGCCAGAGGACTTATTGCTCAGGTTACTGATGAGGATGTTATTAAAGATTTGATTAACAACGGTAAGGCAACATTTTATATTGGATTTGACCCTACTGCTGACAGTCTTCATGTTGGACATTTCATGGCTTTATGCCTTATGAAGAGACTTCAGATGGCTGGCAATAAGCCAATCGCCTTAGTTGGTGGTGGTACAGCCATGATTGGTGACCCATCAGGACGTACTGATATGCGTCAGATGATGACAACTGAGACAATTAACCATAATGTTGAATGTTTTAAGAAGCAGATGTCAAGATTTATTGACTTCTCAGATGGTAAGGCATTAATTGTTAATAATGCTGACTGGCTTCTTAATCTTAACTATGTTGATTTCATAAGAGACGTAGGACCATGTTTCTCAGTTAACAATATGCTTAGAGCTGAGTGCTATAAGCAGAGAATGGAGAAGGGCTTAAGTTTCCTTGAGTTCAATTACATGATAATGCAGTCATATGACTTCCTTATGTTATATCAGAAGTATGGATGTAATCTTCAGTTTGGTGGTGATGACCAGTGGAGCAATATGCTTGGTGGTACAGAGCTTATCAGAAAGAAGCTTGGAAAAGATGCATCTGCAATGACTATAACATTACTTCTTAACTCAGAGGGCAAGAAGATGGGTAAGACAGCTAAGGGAGCAGTATGGCTTGACCCAGAGAAGACTTCACCATATGATTTCTACCAGTATTGGAGAAATGTTGATGATGCAGATGTTATAAAGTGTATTAAGATGCTTACATTCTTACCACTTGACCAGATTAAAGAGATGGAAAGCTGGGAAGGTGCACAGCTTAATAAAGCTAAAGAGATTCTTGCATATGAGCTTACTAAGCTTGTTCATGGTGAGGAAGCAGCTAAGACTGCTGATGAGACAGCTAAGTCTATCTTCACAGGCGGGGATGCTGAGAATATGCCAGTTGCTGAATTATCAGATGATAATTTCAAGGATGGTGCTATTGATATAGTTTCACTTGTATTTTCAGCAGGTCTTGCAACATCTAAGTCTGATGCCAGAAGAGCAGTTGATCAGGGCGGTGTTTCTGTCAATGGCGAGAAGATATCAGCTATAGATACGGTTATTGCAAGAGATATGTTTAATGAAGGTCTTGTGCTTAAGAAGGGCAAAAAGAGCTTTAGAAAAGTTATCGTAAAGTAATTGTTTGATTGCTTTTACATGGAGATTATCTATGAAAAAAGATGATATACTTATTATAAGATTAGTCAGTGTGGCAGTATTACTTGCTGCACTGGCTTTAATTATTTTATTTGGTGTAAGATTTAATGTGTTTACACAGCTTTCAGATAGAATCACTGATGGAACAATAACAACTGCTGATGGTGGATTTCCACTGTATGCAAGCCTGTATTACAGAGGTATGGGAGCTATATATAATATATTGTTCTCACTTCTTATATATTCATCAGTAGTATCAATCGCCGGCATTTTTCTTAAGATTAAAGGAACACATGCGCTTGCAGCATGTGCAAGCATAACAGGTATAGTAACTGGCGTTTTTCTTGTGTTTTCCAAATGCTTTGAGAATAACAGTCTGTTAAACAGATTATTTGCAAGAATATATCTTGGCGAATCAATTAATTATGTCAAAGCAGATAATGCTGTTGGAGCTATGCCGGTAAGAGTTGTTGTCTTTGGCATTCTGCTTATAGTTATCGGATGTCTTGCAAGAATTATGGTTAAGACCAGCCTGATAGGCAGGATGAAGATATATAAGGCATCATCTGGAGCAGCATGGCTTATATTGCTTCTGCCAGTTGCATATGGATTGTATATTGATCTGGTAAGAAGCAGAGTGATGGAATGGGCATTTTCACATAACACCATTTCACAGCAGATATATGGAATATTTGATGACTATTACCTTAAAAATATTTTCTTTACATCTCTGGATAAGATATGTGTTGTGCTTATAGCTGCGGTTATAACACTTGTGTTATCCAATGCCGGGTTTAAAAAGAAACTGATAAAACATATTAAAGCGATAGCGGTGGGAGTTTTATCAGCTATAGGAGTTATAATATTCCTTGCCAATCCACCAAGACTTTTTGGATACATAACTGTTGATGAAAGCGTGTGCGACATGGTTGAGAGTGTTGGCATAGTGGCAGTTTTAGTTATATTACTGGATATTATTGTTACAGGACTTCTGACATCACTGTGTCTTGACACCAGCAACAGAATTTCATACAAAAAAATACTGATAATCATATCGTGTTCAATGATTATCAGTATAGCTGTTATAATAGCTGGTATATCAATTCCTGTTATGGCAGTATATATAAGCCTGCTTGTTATCAATGCAGCATCATTAATCGCACTGGGTAAGTTTACTTATATCCGTTGATGCGATAAGTGAATAATTCGTGTAATACACAACGAATCCCGGTTTTGCGGCGGCAGGCTTTTTAATTTCTTTCTTTAGAACATAATCAACTTCAACTTTTTCCTGATTCTGTCCTTTGGAGTAGTATGCAGCAAGTGATGCAGCTTCTTCAAAGGCTCTGTCAGGAATTTCATTCTGATTCATTCCTTTCGTCTTTAAAATTACGTGTGAACCAGCCATATTCTTGGCGTGAAACCAGAAATCATCACCTCTTGCAAACTTGAATGTCAGTTCATCATTCTGGTAGTTGTTTTTTCCTACATATATATCAAATCCATCGCTTGAAACATAATGGAATGGCTTGCTTGTTATCTTATTCTTTTTATTGTTAGATGAAGCCTTTTTAATATAACCTGAGTCAGCTAATTCTAACTTTAACTGTGCAAGGTCGTCTTCTGATACAGCTATATCAAGAGCAGTAGCAATAGACTCAAGATGTGCAATCTCATCCGTTGTCTCTTTTAACTGGATAGTACTTGCTTCAAATGTTCTTTTTAATTTGTTATATCTGTTGAAATATTTAACCGCCATCTCAGAAGGAGTAAGCTCTGGGTCAAGCGGAATTGTAACCTCTTCGTTGGTATAATAGTTAAGCGCATTAAATGACTTTGACTTAGGCGGTATGTTATATCCATATGTGTTGATTAATTCACCATAAATTCTGTATTTATCCCTGTCATATGTGTCTTTTATCTGTCTTGACTGGATATCTTCCTTTTTTCTTGCGCGTTCTAGTGCTGTTGAGACAATTTTCCTTAAATCAGATGATTTCTGATGCATTCTTGTTATACTGTCTTTTTTAGAATAATAATCTTTGATTAATTCACTGATAGAATCGTAAGCTGCTGTCTTTTCATAGCCTGTTAGTTTAAGAGACGCAAATTCAGCAGGTACATTGTTTTCATATGCTATATTAGGGAAGAATACACCAGATTTAATATTATCCATTTCATTTTCAAATGTTTTATACAGATGGATTGACTCGTTTTCATTAAGGCAGTTAGCGGCAAAGCCTGCATCAAGTGATGCATCTGTTATTATCTGGAGTGCAGATACAGGGCTTATTCCAGTGTATGTCTTATATATGGCACTCTGGAGAGGCATAGGCTTTGAAAGCACAGTGCTTTTAAATTCTTCATAATTAGTGTCAAGCGGGTTTAATTTATCAGTTGTGTTCGGTATGAAATATTCACGGCCAGGAAGAACTTCACGCACAGAGCTCATCTGTGCAGATACATGCTTAATACTGTCGATTATCATATTGCCGTCACAGAATATAATATTGCTGTGTTTTCCCATTATCTCAGTGATTATGTGTTTACGGCATAAATCACCCATCTCATTTAAGTGTTCGACTTCAATGTCTATCACACGTTCAAGTCCAGGCTGTGTGATTCCTATGATTCTTCCGTTGTTAAGATGCTTTCTTAACAGCATACAGAAATTGGGTGCAGTCATAGGGCTTGGCTTGTTATCCTTTGAAAGATATACAAGTGGAAGAGAGGCGTTAGCTGATAATACTAATCTGTACTGACCAGTTGGTGCTTTGATTGTAAGAAGAAGCTCATCGCTTTCTGGCTGGGCTATCTTATAAAGTCTTCCACCTTTTATAGTGTTATTTAATTCGCTGCATATATTAGAAATTACGATTCCATCAAGTGCCATTACATTTATCTCCGTTAAATAAATTTGTTACATTATCCGCTCATTTTTCTTTGAAAAAATGGCTGCTTACTCATGTTTTTGGTGGGTCAAGAGGTCAAAAAACCTCTTGCAAGCAAGCTTGCATCGGCTTTCTGATCTTTTGACCCTGGTATCATCATATTATAAAAAAAACAGATAAATGCTCATCATGAATATATCATGAGCACCTATCTGCATATACTTAACTTATACAATTAAGCAGAAAGTCTTTTTCTTCCCTTAGCTCTTCTAGCAGCTAAAACTTTTCTTCCACCTGCTGTACTCATTCTTGATCTAAAACCATGAACCTTAGATCTCTGTCTAGTCTTAGGCTGAAATGTCATTTTCATGCGTATGCACCTCCTTCATTAACCAATATATAATAATCCAGTGAATTACTGAATTGGTATGAATATTCTATTCGTATATAAATTTAGAAACACCGATTTGTATTATATTGATAAAATGCGCTAAAGTCAAGTAAATATCTGCATTTTTTAAAATCAAAATTGTGTATAAACCCAAAAAAGTTATCAACAAAATGTGTAAAACTTGTGGATAAATCTTCAAAAATGCCAAAAAACTACAAAATATTGTAGAAAATGACAAAATCAGATACTAGTATTATCTACATTTTATCCACAAAAAAATTTTAAAACCCTTTCATTTTCTTGAAAAATTTCTCTATATGTTATATTATATATGGGAGTATCTTTACATTTAAAAAAGGACAAAAAGGAAATATATATAATTATGGAAGAGTTAAAGCAAAAATGGGATTATATCCTTGAGACATTGAAAGATCATTTTGAAATTCAGGATATCTCATTTAAAACATGGATTAAGCCTATTCAGATATATTCAGTTGTTGGCAATACTATAACACTGCTTATCTCTGGTGATGAGATGGGCTTTACATACGTTGAAAAGAAATATCTTACTCCACTTAAAGTTACTATATGTGAAGTAATGAAAAGAGAATACGAGGTTGTTTTAATCTCTTCTAAAGACGTTGACAGTGTTGAGAAGATTAATAAGGAAAAGAAACCTGCTCCTGTTCACGACACTAATCTGAGCCACAACCTGAATCCTAACTACACATTTGATACATTCGTTGTAGGTAACAACAATAATATCGCACATGCAGCTTCACTTGCTGTATCTGAGACTCCCGGTGAGGTGTACAACCCTCTGTTCATATACGGAGGTGTTGGACTTGGTAAAACCCACCTTATGCAGGCGATAGCACATTTTATTATTCATAACAATCCTTCTCTGAAAGTTTTATATGTTACTTCTGAGACATTCACTAACGAGCTTATCGAGTCCGTTAAGAATCAGAAGAACTCTGAGTTCAGGGAAAAATATCGTAATATTGATGTTCTTCTTATCGATGATATCCAGTTTATTATAGGTAAGGAGACAACTCAGGAAGAATTCTTCCATACATTCAATGCTCTCTATCAGGACCGTAAGCAGATTGTTATATCTTCAGACCGTCCTCCTAAAGAAATGGAAACTCTTAATGAACGATTAAGAACAAGATTTGAGATGGGTCTTCCTGTTGATATCCAGATTCCTACTTATGAGACTAAGATGGCTATTATTAATAAGAAGGTAGAGATTGCAGGATATGATATTCCTTATGAAGTTAAGGACTATATCGCTAAGAATATCAAGTCAAGTATCAGAGAGCTTGAAGGAGCTCTCACTAAAATATCTGCATTTGCAAAGCTCTCAACTTCTCCTATAACGGTTGAGTTTGCAGAGGAGACTTTAAAAGACCTTATATCTCCTGATGCTGTAAGGGAATTAACACCTGAGGTAATCATTGATATTGTTGCAGAACATTTCAATATCAAGCCGGAAGATATAATATCACAGAAGCGTAATGCAGAGATTGTTTACCCTAGACAGATTGCCATGTATATATGCAGACAGATGCTTCCTATAACAGTACAGGCTATAGGTAAAGCATTTGGTAACAGAGACCACACTACTATATTACATGGAAGTGAAAAAATCAGTAAGCTTGTAACTACTGACACATCTGTTAAGGCGACTGTGGATGTACTTATCAAGAAAGTTAACCCTTCTTAATACTGGATTTCAGAAAGTTATCCACAATTATCCACAGAAAATAAGGGGTTTATCCACATATTTATCAATATTTCTGATAATTTGAGCAATTATTTGATTATTTTTGTGGTTAACTCTGTTAATTGGATGTTCAATCTTTGTTAATTTAAGTTCATAACTATGGATCAGCATATATGCAGATTTTGCATTTTAAAGTTATCCATACTGCATTAACACGATATACAGCCCATTTTAACAGACTTATTACAGTCTTGTAGTCCAGTATTCATGCGGTCTGTGAGCGTTATTAACTTATTAACCGCCCCTACTACTACGGCTACGAATTATTATTTATATATATATGATTTTTCTATGATGACAACATGTTGAAAGGAGTTATACACATCATGAAATTAGTATTTACAAAAAGTAACTTATCTAAAGCAGTCAGCATTGTTATGAAAGCAGTTCCTACAAGAACTACTATGACAATTCTTGAATGTATTCTTATTGACGCTACAACTAACAGCATCAAGTTCACTTCTAATGATATGGAACTTGGAATTGAGACAATAGTTGAAGGTGATATTATTGAAAAGGGTAAAGTTGCAATTGATGCTAAGCTTTTTTCTGAGATTGTAAGAAAACTTCCAGATAATGAGATTACAATTGAGACAGACAGTAACTATACTTCTACAATTACATGTGAGAAGAGTAAATTCAACATAGCAGGTAAGTCTGGAGAAGATTTCTCTTATCTTCCAGCTATTATTAAAGAGAAGAGCATCACTTTATCACAGTTCACTCTTAAAGAAACTATCAACCAGACACTTTTCTCAACAGCTCCTAATGATAATAACAAGATGATGACTGGTGAGCTTTTTGAAGTTAAGGAAGGAATATTCAAGGTTGTAGGTCTTGATGGACACAGAATTGCTATCCGTAATATCAAGATAGATAACAGTGATGAATCAGTTAAGGTTGTTGTACCTGGCAAGACTTTAAGTGAGATAAGCAAGATTTTATCATCTGATGCAGAATCTATGGTTAATCTTTACTTTACTAATAATCATATATTATTTGAATTTGATCAGACAATTGTTGTATCAAGATTGATAGAAGGGGAATATTTTAAGATAAACCAGATGCTTTCTAACGATTATGAGACAAAGGTAACTATCAACAAGAAGGAGCTTCTTGACTCTATCGACAGAGCTAATCTTCTTATCAAAGAGGGAGATAAGAGACCTATTATCATAACAATTACAGATGGAAGCATGGAAGTTAAGGTAACATCAGCTATCGGTTCTTCTAACGAAGATATTGATATAACTAAAGAGGGTAAGGATATTATGATTGGATTTAACCCTAAGTTCCTTATGGATGCATTAAGGGTTATTGATGATGAGGAAGTTGATATATACCTCGTTAATCCTAAAGCACCTTGCTTTATCAGAGATGCTGGAGAAAATTATATATACCTTATTCTTCCTGTTAATTTTTCAGCAGCATAATAGGAGGATATCAGGTAATGCAGACTATTAAAATCAGACAAGAGGATGAATTCATTAAACTTGGACAGGCTATCAAAGCAGCAGGTCTTGTTGAATCAGGAGTTGAAGCTAAGATAGTTATTCAGGATGGTGAAGTTTACGTTAATGGAGAGGTTGAGACACAGAGAGGCAAGAAGCTTACTGGTGGCGAAATCATTTCTTACAAAGGCGAAGAAATTAAGATAGTAAGGTAGATTACAGGTGTTATTGTGGTAGTTAAGTCCGTAGATTTATGTAATTATAGGAATATAGATATACTTAATATGTCTTTTGATGAGCATGTTAATATAATTTACGGAGATAATGCACAGGGAAAAACTAATATTCTGGAATCTCTTTATGTATGTGCCACTTCGCGTTCCCACAGGGGAAGCAAGGACAAAGAAATCATTAAGTTCGATAATGATGAGGCACATATCAAAGTAACAGTACTTAAAAACAATAATAATTATAGAATTGATATGCACCTTAAGAAGAACAAATCTAAAGGAATAGCAGTCAATGGAATCCCTATCCATAAGGCAGTTGAGCTGTTTGGAATTATTAATATTGTATTCTTCTCACCTGAAGACCTTGAGATTATCAAGGATGGACCTTCGGAGCGAAGAAGATTTATGGATATGGAATTAAGCCAGTTGGATAAGATATATCTTAATAATCTTATTAATTATAACAAAGTTGTCGTCCAGCGTAACAAGTTGTTAAAGGATATTTCATTTAATCCGTCAAAGGAAAATATGGATAATCTTGATATATGGGATATCCAGTTATGTAACTTTGGTGCCGGGATAATTGAGCAGAGAACTAAATTCATAGAACAGCTCAATGCCATAATTAAAGATATTCACAGCAAACTGACTGGTAATACAGAAGAACTTCATATAATATACGAGCCTTGCGTGACAGTCGGTGAGATGGCGGAAAAGGTAGAGGAGTCAAGAGAGAGGGACATTAAGTTTAAATGTACTAATATAGGACCTCATAAGGATGACCTTACATTTCTTGTGAATGGCAAGGATGTCAGAAAATATGGTTCGCAGGGACAGCAGCGTACAGTTGCTTTGTCTCTCAAATTAGCAGAGATAGAACTGGTAAAACAGATAATACATGATACTCCAATATTATTGCTTGATGATGTATTGTCTGAATTGGACAGTAACAGACAGAATTTTCTTCTGGACAGTATAGGAGATATACAGACTATTGTAACTTGTACTGGTCTTGAAGAATTTATCAATAACAGGGTTTCGGTTAACAAGGTATTCAAAGTTGTTAACGGAAAAGTAACAAGTGATAATTGATTGGACAGGAGGGAATAGAAGTGGAACAGCAACAGTACGGTGGAGATCAGATTCAGATTCTGGAAGGTCTTGAAGCGGTTAGAAAAAGACCTGGTATGTACATAGGTTCAACATCATCAAGAGGACTTCATCATCTTGTATATGAGATTGTAGATAATGCGGTGGACGAGGCTTTAGCTGGTTTTTGTGACAAAATCACAGTGACTATCAATCCAGATAATTCAATAACAGTAACTGATAATGGTAGAGGTGTACCTGTAGATATTAACCATAAGACAGGCAGACCTGCTGTTGAGGTTGTATACACAGTTCTTCATGCCGGAGGTAAGTTCGGCGGTGGAGGATACAAGGTATCAGGCGGACTTCACGGTGTAGGTGCTTCTGTTGTTAACGCTTTATCTGAATGGCTTGAAGTATATGTTAAGAGAGATGGACATATATACAACCAGAGATATGAAAGAGGCAAGATATGCTATGACCTTAAAGTTGTAGGTGACTGCGATATCAATGAGACAGGTACTAAGGTTACATTCCTTCCAGATAAAGAGATATTTCAGGAGACACAGGTTTATGAGTTTGATGTGTTAAAGCACAGACTCAGAGAGATGGCATTTCTTACTAAGGGTATTAAAATTATACTTAAAGATACCAGAGAAGGACTTGAACAGGAGAGAACATTCCACTATGAAGGTGGTCTTAAAGAATTCGTTGAATACCTCAACAAGAGTAAGACACCTCTGTATGAAAATATAATTTACTGCGAGGGTGTCAAGGACAACGTAGCGGTAGAGGTAGCTTTCCAGCATAATGACGGATATAACGAGACTATTGATACATTTGTTAATAATATCAAGACACCAGAAGGTGGTACACATCTTGCTGGTTTCAGAAATGCATTGACAAAGACTTTCAATGAGTATGCCAAGAAGAATAAGATTATCAAAGATTCAGACCCTGCACTTACAGGTGATGATATAAGAGAAGGTCTTACAGCAGTAGTAAGTGTCAAGATTGAAGACCCTCAGTTTGAAGGTCAGACTAAGCAGAAGCTTGGTAATACTGTTGCAAGAGGTGCTGTAGATAGTATCGTAAGCAGCCAGCTTGAGATATTCTTAGAGCAGAATCCTGCAATAGCCAAGTCAATATGTGAAAAGTCTGTACTTGCGCAGAGAGCAAGAGAAGCTGCAAGAAAAGCAAGAGAGCTTACAAGAAGAAAGACTGCATTGGAGAGTACTTCACTTCCAGGTAAATTAGCTGACTGTTCAGATAAGAATCCTGAGAATTGTGAGATATATATCGTTGAGGGTGATTCAGCCGGTGGTTCAGCCAAGACTGCAAGAAGCCGTGCAACCCAGGCAATTCTTCCTCTTCGTGGTAAGATTCTTAATGTTGAGAAGGCAAGATTAGACAGAATCCTTGGCAATGCTGAGATTAAGGCTATGATAACAGCATTTGGAACAGGAATTCATGAAGATTTTGATATAACTAAGTTAAGATATAATAAGATTATCATTATGACTGATGCCGATGTAGATGGTGCGCATATTGCTACACTGCTTCTTACATTCTTCTACAGATTCATGCCAGAGCTTATCAAGCAGGGACATGTATACCTTGCTACTCCACCTCTGTATAAGATTGAGAAGAATAAGAAAGTATGGTATGCATACAGTGATGAGGAACTTAACAGCATAATGGCAGAGATTGGACGAGACCAGAATAACAAGGTACAGCGTTACAAAGGTCTTGGTGAGATGGATGCTGAACAGCTCTGGGAGACAACTATGGACCCAGAGAAGAGAATTTTAAAGAGAGTTAATATGGATGATGATGATCTTACAGATGTTGATATAACTTTCTCAACGCTGATGGGTGATCAGGTAGAGCCTAGAAGAGAATTTATTGAGGCTAATGCCAAGTATGTTAAGAATTTGGATATATAAGCAGACGAAAGGCGGTATATAAATGGATGAACATATCTTTGACCAGATTCATGAAGTAGATATGCAAAAAACCATGGAGAGTTATTATATTGATTATGCCATGAGTGTTATTGCATCGAGAGCACTTCCTGATGTCAGGGATGGACTTAAGCCAGTTCAGAGAAGAATTCTATATTCGATGATAGAACTTAGTAATACACCAGACAAGCCACACAGAAAATGTGCCCGTATTGTCGGTGATACAATGGGTAAATATCATCCACATGGTGACTCATCAATCTATGAGGCATTGGTTAAGCTGGCACAGGATTTCAATACAAGATACCCTCTTGTAGATGGTCATGGTAACTTTGGTTCTGTCGATGGAGATGGGGCAGCAGCCATGCGATATACAGAGGCAAGACTTAGCAGGATTTCTCTTGAAATGACTGCTGACCTTAACAAAGATACAGTAGATTTCATTCCTAACTTTGATGAGACAGAGAAGGAGCCAACAGTACTTCCTTCAAGATATCCTAATCTTCTGGTTAACGGTACATCAGGTATTGCTGTTGGTATGGCTACTAATATTCCACCTCACAACTTGCGTGAGGTTATTAATGCTGTTGTAAAAATTATTGATAACAAGATTGAAGAGGACAGAGATACTTCAATCGAAGAGATACTTGATATAGTAAAGGGTCCTGATTTCCCAACAGGTGGTACTATCATTGGAAAGCTTGCGATAGAGGAAGCCTACAGAACAGGACGCGCAAAGATAAGAGTAAGAGCTGTTACTAACATAGAGCCTATGGCTAACGGCAAGAACCGAATAGTTGTAACAGAGCTTCCATACATGGTTAACAAAGCAAGACTTATAGAAAAGATTGCTGAACTTGCCAGAGATAAGAGAATTGATGGCATAACAGATTTAAGAGATGAATCTGACAGACAGGGTATGAGAATATGTATAGAGCTTAGAAGAGACGTTAATCCTAACATAATTCTTAACCAGTTATACAAGCATACCCAGCTTCAGGATACATTTGGCGTAATAATGCTTGCACTTGTAGGCAATCAGCCAAAGGTGCTTAACCTTCTTGAAATGCTTAACTACTATCTTCTTCATCAGGAAGAGGTTGTCACAAGAAGAACTAAGTACGACCTTAATAAGGCAGAAGAGAGAGCACATATATTAGAGGGATTGATGATTGCCCTTGATAATATTGATAGAGTTATCAGCATCATCAGAAGTTCTGCCAATGTAACAATCGCTAAGGAAGGTCTTATCAAGGAATTCCAGTTATCAGAAGCACAGGCATCAGCTATTGTTGAAATGCGTCTGAGAGCTCTTACAGGTCTGGAAAGAGAAAAGCTGGAAGCAGAACTCAATGATTTACTTGGTAAGATTGCAGAATATAAGGCAATTTTAGGAGATAAGAAGCTTCTTTTAGGAGTTATCAAGAAGGAAATATCTGTTATAGCTGACAAATATGGTGACGACAGAAGAACTTCTATCGGATTTGATGAATATGACCTTTCAACAGAGGATCTTATTCCAGATGAGGCATGTGTCATAGCCAGAACTAATGTAGGATATATCAAGAGAATGACTCCTGATAACTTTAAGAGCCAGAACCGTGGCGGCAAGGGTATCAAGGGAATGCAGACTCTTGAGGATGATTACATTGAAGATTTGTTCATGACAACATCCCATCATGTCCTTACATTCTTCACTAATCTGGGAAGAGCGTATAAGCTGAAAGCTTATGAGATTCCAGAGGCAGGAAGAACTTCAAGAGGAACAGCTATAATCAATCTTTTACAGCTTCAGCCGGGTGAGCAGATAACAGCTATAATTCCTATAGATGTGAAGTCACTTCAGGATAAGGATAATCTGTTCATGGCAACTAAGAAGGGAATCGTTAAAAAGACTCCTATAGCTGAATTTGCTAATATCAGAAAGACTGGTATCCAGGCAATCAGTTTAAGAGATGATGATGAGCTTATAGAAGTTAAGCTTACAGACAGTGATTGTGATATCATTCTTGTCACTAAGCTTGGACAGTGTATTAGATTCGCAGAGACAGAGGTAAGACCTACAGGAAGAAGTGCTATGGGTGTTATCGGAATGAACCTGTTAGATGAGGATGAGGTTGTCGGAATGCAGCTTAATACTCAGGGTGATTCACTCCTTATAGTTTCTGAGAATGGATTAGGCAAGAGAACTGTCATAGATGAATTTGACATACAGCACCGTGGTGGTAAGGGTGTCAAATGCTACAAGATTAATGAGAAAACTGGTAATGTTATAGGTGTTAAGGCTGTTGATGACACAAGAGAAGTTATGCTTATAACAGATGAGGGTATTATTATTCAGTTAAAATGTTCTGATATATCTATACTTGGAAGAATAACATCAGGTGTCAAGCTTATTAATCTTGATGAAGGAGTCAAAGTTGCAACAATATCTAAGGTTCGTAAAGACCCTGACAATGATGCAGATGGCGATACAGATAGTAATGCAGACTCAGAGGATGCTCCACAATAACTTAATGAAGTATATTAGCATAAATCGGGGAGGAATAAGATATGGCTTGGCTTACGGTTAATTTTAAATCCAGGGCACTTGGAATGCCTGTTGTTATGGATGCACTGATTCCACAGGGGCATGGCAGTTATAAATCGTTGTATCTTTTACATGGTGCAGGAGGTGGACATGATAGCTGGCTTTTAAAAAGCCGGATTGCAGATTATGTAGACAATACAGATATAGCGGTATTCATGCCATCAGGTAATAACAAATTTTATGTTGATAACATCAACGGAAAGGGATATTTTACCTTCATAACAGAGGAGCTTGTGGATAAGTGTGAGAAATGGTTCAATATCAGCAGAAAAAGTGAGGACAGATTTATAGCGGGAATGTCAATGGGAGGTTATGGTGCAATGTATGCGGCACTTAATAAACCATATCAATATAAAGCTGCTTTTTCATATTCAGGGCTTCTTGATATCCTCGAAAGATACGACAATCCGCAGGGTTTGGGGCTTTTCACACCATTTGGAACAAGGCAGCAATTGATAGATAATGGCTTTGATTTATATGACATAATTGTTGATAAATATCAAAAAACTTGTGGAAACGATAGTGGAAAAGAGAACAAAGTCCCTATTGATGCTATAGACAACAATGTTGATAAATCTGTGGATAATGTGGATAACTTTTGCAGATACATAATCGAATGTGGAATGCAGGATACACGAATCAATATGTCAAAACATTTTTATAAGGCTTTGACAGACGCAGGTCTGGAAGCCGTATACTATGAGGAAGATGGCAAGCACGATTTCACTTACTGGGACAGATGTATAGCAAGAACTGTTAAATATATAACAAAAGGAGGCAGCTATGGCAGTAATTAATGCAAATGTATTTTCAATGTACCTTGGACATGAGATAGATGTCACTGTTGTGCTTCCTGATGAGATAGATGATGGTGAGCAGTTAAAATGTGTGTGGCTGTACCACGGTGGAAGCGGAGACCACGTTGACTGGTTGTATCATGTGCGTTTAACTGATATAGTTAATGAGAGGCATTTTGCTGTTGTACTTCCAACAGTTCACGAATCATGTTTCGTTGATATGAATATTGGTGACAAGTATGGAAGCTATGTAGGCAAAGAACTTCCAGGAATCATATGGAAAATGTTCAGATGTATATCTGATAAAAGAGAAGATAATTATGTGTCAGGATTTTCTAATGGCGGTTATGGATGTCTTCATACAGTGCTTATGTATCCTGATAAGTTTTCCAAGGTAGGAGCATTTTCAGCAGGTGATAAGGCTGATTCAGATTTTCCTAATGATGGTGGAGCCAAATCCATAACAAGAATCAGGCTGTATGGGGATGGAGACCTTCACAAGACTGAATATGGAATTACATTTCTTGCAGACAGGCTTATAGACGAGGTGGATAGTGGTAAAAGAAATGTGGAAAGTCTGCCACAGATTTATCATGCATGTGGAAGTCTTGATCCATGGCTTGACAAGAACCACATATTGAAAGATTATTTTAGTAGTCATAGCAATTATTATGATTATACCTATGATGAAATTGAAGGACTCGGACATGAGTGGGATTTCTGGGAAAAAGAACTGATAAAATTCCTTAATTTTGCGGGATTAAATAAACAATAAATATCTGTGAGGAGTATATGAGAGAAGTAGATGTAGCTGTAATTACTGACAACATTAAAGAGATGTGTATTGAAGCTAACCATTATCTTACTGATGACATGAAAAAGGTTTTCAATGAGGCGGTTGATACGGAAGAATCACCTCTTGGAAAGCAGGTATTAAACCAGCTTAAAGAAAATCTTGAGATTGCCGGCAATGACATGATACCTATATGTCAGGATACAGGAATGGCTGTGGTATTCATAAATGTAGGCCAGGATGTACATTTAACTGGTGGAGATATCACGGATGCAATTAATGAGGGCGTAAGACGTGGATATGTAGATGGATATCTTCGTAAATCTGTTGTCGCTGACCCTATATACAGAGAGAACACAAAGGACAATACACCAGCAGTTATTCACTATGCGATTGTTCCAGGTGACAAGGTGGAGATTACTGTTGCACCTAAGGGATTTGGAAGTGAGAACATGAGCCGTGTATTCATGTTAAAGCCTGCTGATGGAATTGAGGGAGTTAAAGAGGCAATTCTTACAGCAGTAAGAGATGCAGGCCCTAATGCCTGTCCTCCTATGGTTATCGGTGTCGGAATCGGTGGAACATTTGAAAAATGTGCATATCTTGCCAAGAAAGCTCTTACAAGAGATTTAGATGAGGAATCTCCTGTTGAATATGTAAGAGACCTTGAAAAAGAGATGCTTGAAAAGATTAATAAGCTTGGAATTGGTCCAGGCGGACTTGGTGGAACTAAGACAGCACTTGCCATCAATATCGAGACATATCCAACACATATTGCAGGATTGCCGGTAGCAGTCAATATATGTTGTCATGTGAATCGACATGTGACAAAAGAATTATAGGAG
>URGC01000057.1 GCA_900547255.1 uncultured Eubacterium sp.
AGGATGACATATAGAACGGATGAAGAATTTGGTATGAAGTTTTGAAGGAATCAGAGTTGATAAGGACAAAGCATTTTGCTTTGTCCTTATTGTTTTTTTTTGTAATAAATTGTAGAATGATATAAGAATTTATGTCGAGTTCCGGGGGAAAATATGGTATTTTCGAGTCTTGAGTTTATATTCTGGTTTTTACCAGTTTTTTTATTGCTATATTTTGTAGCTGCTGATAAATATAAGAATTATGTATTACTTTTTGCAAGTCTGTTTTTCTATGCATATGGTGAGCCATTATATCTGTTATTAATGATATTTTCAATTGTAATTAATTATATTCTGGCGCGTATTATGGTCAGATATGACAGAGTATCCAGGCTGGTTTTCGTGTCAGCACTTCTGATTGATTTTGGGGCATTATTTATATTTAAGTATTATGATTTCTTTACATCAAATCTTAATAATTGTTTAGGATATGCCCATATTCCAGTGCTTAATCTGACTTTGCCACTGGGTATAAGCTTCTATACATTTCAGATAGCATCGTATATGATTGATGTATATAAAGGTAAATACGCAGTTGAGAGCAACATAATTAAATTTGCTGCATATGTTTCGATGTTTCCGCAGCTTATTGCTGGTCCGATTGTTAATTATGATGAAGTAAGAGAGAGCCTTAATCATAGAAAGATAGAACTCTCATCAATAGAGAGAGGCGTACAGATATTTATAATTGGTTTGTGCTATAAGGTTCTGCTGGCTAATAATATTGCCTCATTGTGGAATGACGTTGATACAATAGGACCATATGGCATCAATACGCCACTTGCATGGTTTGCATCATGGGGATATTCAATGCAGTTGTATTTTGATTTCTTTGGATATTCACTTATGGCGATTGGATTAGGAAAAATTATAGGATTCAGATTTCCTAAGAATTTTAATAATCCATATGCGGCAGTTTCACTTACTGATTTCTGGAGAAGATGGCATATCACATTAAGCCGGTGGTTTAAAGAATATGTATATATTCCTATGGGAGGCAATAGATGTAATCCGGTAAAGCATATATTTAATCTTATTGTTGTCTGGATGTTAACTGGTTTATGGCATGGAGCAGACTGGAATTACCTGTTATGGGGAATATGCACGGTTGTAATATTAATATTTGAAAAATATGTCTTACATAAAGTGCTTGATAAGAGCCGTATACTTGGACATTGCTATATGTTCATACTGATTCCGGTTTTATGGACAATATTTAACATTAATGATTTGAATTTCTTAGGACTATATCTTAAAAAGATGTTCTTTATTCCGCTTGGCGGATACACCGCAGGCAATACAATGACAACATTTATATATATGGTAAAGAAATACTGGTGGATGTTCCTGGCGTGTGTTATATTTGCAACACCATATCCAATGAGAGTATATGTAAAATGCAGAAAGAAAATTGTATACAATGTATTTTTGTTTGCCTTATTCTGGCTGTGCGTATATGAGCTGGTATTTGGAACAAATAATCCATTTTTGTATTTTAGATTCTAAGCAGAGTTAAGACGCAGGGGAGTACAATGAAAAAATTTATAAAAAAATGTCCGCTCACATTTTCAATAATAATAGCCTTTATTGCTGTAAATGTGTGTGGAGGTATTGCTATATATAAAAATGTCATACCATTTGACATATCAATGACACATCCTGTCGTTGCCTCGGTGTTTGAATATGTGTCAGATAATAATAATAATAATGAATATATATATGATGAGACACCTATAGAACCCATTGGCTCGTTATATAAGCCGGATGAAGATAGCAGCGGCACACAGCATACATCTGTATCTAATGATGAAGATAATGATAATTCCAAAGAGGATAATGGACAGGACAAAGAGCAGGATACACAGGAAAATGTAAAAGATGATAACTATGGCAAAGTTGTATACACAGAACGTATATCTTCGCCACCAAGAAGTTCTTATTATAATGAAGTTAATATTAAAGCATCATCTACACAGTTCGATTATTCAACTGTTGATAAAGAATATTTCAGCAATACCTTATTCATCGGGGATTCAAGGGTCGAAGGATTATGCAGATATGGTGGAATTGATACAGCATCATATTGTTTCAAGTCAGGTGTTTCTGTGTGGGATATAAAAGAACAGAGCATGTTTGACGGAAGCTTTAATAAAACAACGCTGGACGATGCCTTGAATATGCAGGAATACGATTTCATATATATAATGATAGGAATTAATGAACTTGGAAGAGGCACGCCAACATCATATGCAAACCAGTACAAAGAAGACATAAAATATATAAGGCAGTACCAGCCTCAGGCTACTATTGTAATTATGGGAATATTAGGGATTACCCAGGAATATTCTGATAGTAATGACGTATATAATAATGACAATGTCAATGCAAGAAATGTGTCGATTTCATATCTTTCTAATGGAATAGATGTATTTTATCTGGACGTTAATGATTCAGTGTGTGATTCACAAGGCGCAATGATTGAAGAATATTCAAGAGATGGTATTCACCTGAAAGCTGAATATTATACATTATGGGCAGATTATCTATGCAGCCACGCTATTGTCAGATGATAAAGGAGTTGAAGATATATCGTTATGACTGAGAGTAAAAGAAAATATAAAATTATAATATTGGCATTACAGGCTATAGTGCTTGTTATTGTGATAATTGCATCTGTACATTTATTGAAAAATACGAGTGTTCAGGCTCACAATAGTTTAACGGAAAATTCCGGCAATATTGAAAATGTAACAGAAAATTTTAATGAATCAGAGCAGACTGCCATGTTAAGTGATGATACTAATGGACAGACAGAGGATTTGAAGGCAGTCAGTATTAACAGATATATTTTTGTTGGTGATTCAAGGTATGTTGGCATGCGTAAATTTGCGCAGAGTGATGATATATTTATAGCGGAAAATTCGCAGGGGTATGATTTTCTGGTGTCTAATCTGGAAACTATTAAGCAGTATGCTGATAAGAACAGTGTGCTTATAATCGGTCTTGGCGTTAATGATTATGGCGTTAACTATAAGAATTATATTAAGATTATGAATGAGCTTGCAGATACTATGGAATGTCCTGTGTATTATATGCTTATCAATCCAGTGGAGGAAGAGAAAGAGATTCCATATGGATATACAGTTTATAATGAGATGATTGATAAGTATAATATGCTTATGAGAGCTGGTTTTAGTGATAAGGTCAGGATAATTGATTCTAACTCATATCTCAAAGAAAGTGGCTTTTCTACTGTGGATGGGCTGCATTATAATGACACTACATACAATAAAATATATAATTATTTAAAATCTAATGCTTTATAATTGAAAATATAGTGAAATTTTGTTATACTAGATATAAGTTTGGAGTACGTGATTTGGAGGAAAGATACTATGGAAACTAATATATTAATGGAAAGTGGAACTAATGAACTTGAAGTACTTGAATTTATGGTAGGTGGAAACCATTATGGAATAAACGTAGCTAAGATTAAGGAGATTGTTCCTTATACTAAGATTACACCAGTACCTAATTCGCATCCAAGTGTAGAAGGCATATTTATGCCAAGAGATTTAATGATAACAGTAGTAGACCTTGCAAAGGTTATTAAGTCTAAGCCATCACCAGATGTCAGCAAGGACATGTTTATCATTACTAATTTTAATAAGCTTAATGTTGCATTCCATGTTCATTCTGTTGTAGGTATACACAGAGTTTCATGGGCAGATATTATAACACCAGATGCTACAGTAAGTTCAGCGGACAGCGGAATTGCTACAGGTATTGTTAAGTATGACGGTAATCTTATTGTAATCTTAGATTTTGAGAGAATTGTATCTGATATCAGCCCTGAGACAGGTCTTAAGGTATCTGATATTGAAGGTCTTGAGGGAAGAGAGAAGGTTGCTTCTCACATTGTTATTGCAGAGGATTCACCACTTCTTATGGCACTGATATGTGATTCACTCAAGAAGTCTGGATATACTAATATCACAGAGTGTCCTAATGGACAGGTTGCATGGGATTATATGTGTGACGTAAAGAGTGGCAAGGTACCTGACGATGTTAAATGTATCATAACAGATATCGAGATGCCTCTTATGGATGGACATAGATTAACTAAGCTTGTTAAGACTGACGAGAAGTTAAAGTCAATTCCTTTGATAATATTCTCTTCATTGATTAATGAACAGATGAGAGCTAAGGGAAAATCACTTGGTGCGGATGTTCAGCTTTCTAAACCAGAAATCGGTTCACTTGTAAGTGAGATAGATAAGTTATTAAGATAACTGTTTTATGTAATAGCTGCACAATACTGTGCAGCTATTTTTTTAAGGAGAAATATATGGAAAAATATAATAATCTTATAGAAGCCTACAAAGAAGCTGAGATGCTTGTTATAGGTATAGGAAGCGAGCTTTGTAAAAAAGCATTTGAAGATGATAATAAAAGAATATCAGTTTTAAATGAGTATAATAAGATTTTAGACAAGAAGAATTATTTTATCATAACAAGTCATCAGAATAATATATTTGAAGGTACGGATTTTAATACAAGAAGAATATGCAATCCGCTTATTCAGGACGATAATTCGGAGAAGCAGTGGGATTTGTATAATAAATGGCTTTCAGCATCTCTTAATAAAAAATTATTGATTATAGAGATTGGAGAGGATTTTAATCATCCTAATATATTCAGATGGCCATTTGAAAAGGTTGTATTTATCAATCAGAAGTCAAAAATGTTTAGAATTAATGATGTATTTTACCAGCTTCCAGCAGATATTGGTGAAAGAGCACAGTCGATAAAGGCAAATGGAATGTCATTTGTATCGGAATTAGTTGATTATATTGTTTAATTCTAGTTGATATGATACAATAAAATATATGTATATTTTGAGGTGGCATTATGGCAGAATTAGACGAAGAGAGTTATCTTGATAGTTTACTTGGCTCAATTGGTGATGTTGAAGATATAGTAACAACTAAAGAAATGGGTGTTGAGAAGATTCTTGAGAATCAATTATCAAAAGAAGATAACGACAATGTAATAGATGAACCAGAAGAAAAAGAGGCTGATAAGGCAGAAGAGCCGGAAGTAAAAGAGGCAGAGAGTGCAGAACCAGAACAGAGCATGGATATAGATGCTATTTCTGCTGATGAACTCAATTCACTATTAGGCAAGGAATCGGAAGCTCCTGCTGCTGATAATAATGAAGCAGGTGATAGTGCCACAGAAGAAAGTGCTGTGGATGAAAGTGGTAATAGTGATAAGCCTGATTTTTCTGAAACTGAATTATCAGAGAGTGATATGGAAAGATTAAAAGACATGGATCTTGACAATATCATTGAGCAGGTTAAGACAGATTCCGTATCTGAGGATGATTTATTTGATACACAATCAGATAGTAAAGCCGAAGAAGCATCTGGCAAAGAGGCAGATTCACAGACTGCGGAGCAGAAAGAGCCAGCTTCAGATGGTTCTGGTGAGAATATAGAGATAGACAAGTCTGTTGAGAAGAAACTCAAATCAAAGGATAAGAAAGACGGCGTAATGTCTGTATTAAAGAGTGTGTTCTTTGAGAATGAGGATGATGAGATAGCAGAAGCTGTCAATGGAAAGAAAGAATCCGAAGGAGACGGAAAAGATAAAAAGAAGAAAAAGAAATCCAAGAAAAAGGACAAGAAGGCTTCTAAGGCAGAAGAGATAACAGATGAGTTATTAGCTGACGAACAAAAGACAGTTGATGAGAACCAGCAGTTGATAGATGAAGTCTTTGGAGATAAAGAGACTCTTGATGAGAATGTGGCTCCTCAGAAGGGATTTATAGCCAAGATTAAGTATCGTCTGGAACAGTTCAAGAAAAAGAACGCAGAGGAAGAGCGTCTTGAGGAAGAGGCTGAACAGCGTGATATAGAGGAACGCAAGAAGAAAAAAGAGGAAGATAAAGCTGCCAAGGCTGCTAAGAAAGAAGAGGCTAAGAAGGAAAAAGAGGCTAAGCCTAAGAAAGAACCTAAACCTAAGAAGGCTAAGCCTAAGAAAGAAAAGAAGCCAAAGCCAGAGCCAAAACCAGAAGATATCCTTAAGATTAAACCTAAGTCACTTATTATGTTTATCTTTTTGATTGCTGGTATATGTGTGCTTACGATTGTTGCATCTACACTTATATCTAATAATTCAGCATCATCATCTGCAAGGGGCAGTTATGAAGTTGGAAGTTATGATAAGGCATATGAACAGCTTGCTGGTATGAATATCAGTAAATCTGACCAATCAATCTATGAGAAGTCATCTGTTGTAATGTATGTCCAGAGACAGTATGAGTCATACCAGAATTACATGGAAGTAAACATGTACACAGAGGCAATCAATGCTTTAGTAAAGGGCTTGGAAAGATACAATACATATTATAACGAGGCAAAACAGTTAGGCGTTGATAGTGCATTAGATGAACAGAAACAGCAGATATACAATGCATTTAATACATCATTTAATATATCACAGGCTGATGCTGATAAGTTGTTACAGGAATCACAGGACAACTTTACACAGTATTACGTAAAGATTGACAAGATGGGAAAGGCAATGAAGAAATGATAGCAATTATTGACTATGATGCAGGCAACCTTAAAAGTGTTGAGAAGGCTCTTAAATCATTAGGGCAGGAGACTGTTGTCTCAAGAGATTCAAGCGTTATCAAGGCGGCGGACAAGGTTATACTTCCGGGAGTTGGTTCATTTGGTGATGCCATGAACAATCTTGACCATTTTAATCTGGTTGACACTATTAAAGATATCGCAGAGAGCGGAAAGCCATTTCTTGGAATATGTCTTGGACTTCAGCTTTTATTTGAGAGAAGTGATGAGACACCGGGAGCAGAGGGGCTTTCAATATTACCTGGTGAAATCTTAAGAATACCACCAAGTGAGGGATTAAAGATACCACATATGGGCTGGAATTCAATCAAGATAAAGGATAATGCCAGACTTTTTAAGAATGTGCATGATAATTCATATGTTTATTTTGTTCATTCATATTACCTTAAAGCCGCAGATGAGGATATCGTAGCAGCTACTACAGAGTATTCTACCCACATACATGCATCGGTTGAGAAGAACAATATATTTGCCTGCCAGTTCCATCCTGAGAAAAGCAGCGATATAGGATTACGTATTCTTAATAATTTTGCTAATTTATAGTAATCGTATAAGGAGATGTCGATATGTTTACAAAAAGAATTATACCATGTCTTGACTGTAAAAATGGCAGGGTTGTTAAAGGAACTAATTTCGTTGACTTAAAAGATGCTGGTGATCCTGTTGAGGTTGCTTCGATGTATGATAAATCCGGAGCAGATGAGCTGGTATTTCTTGATATAACAGCATCAAGTGATGGAAGGAATACAACAGTAGACCTTGTAAGAAAGGTCGCTGAGAAGGTATTTATTCCGTTCACAGTTGGTGGTGGAATAAGAACAGTTGATGATTTCAAGGTGCTTTTAAGAGAAGGTGCTGACAAGATATCAATTAATTCGGCTGCGATTATGAATCCTGAGCTTATTAGCGAGGCTGCGGATAAATTTGGCAGCCAGTGTGTTGTAGTTGCCATTGATGCCAAGAGAAGAGAAGATGGCGGATGGAGTATCTATAAGAATGGTGGAAGAGTTGATATGCATATGGATGCTGTTGAGTGGGCTATGAAGGCTGAAAAGCTTGGCTGCGGTGAGATTCTTCTTACAAGTATGGATTGTGATGGTACTAAGGCAGGATATGATATAGAGCTTACAAGAACTATAGCTGATAACGTATCAATTCCTGTTATTGCATCAGGTGGTGCCGGTAATATGGAGCATTTCTATGATGCATTTGAAGATGGTCATGCAGATGCGGCACTTGCAGCATCATTGTTCCATTACAAAGAACTTGAGATTATGGAATTGAAGAAGTATCTCTCAGATAAAGGTATACCTATGAGAATGATATAAAGAAGGTGTTATAATAATGAGCATGATAGATAATGACTGGCTGACAGCTATCAGCGGCGAGTTTAAAAAGGATTATTACAGAAAGTTATATGAATTTGTTAAAGATGAATATAGCAGGACAATAGTATATCCACCTGCTGATGATATATTTAATGCATTTCATTTTACACCACTCAGTAAGGTAAAGGTACTGATATTAGGTCAGGACCCATATCATAATGTTAATCAGGCTCATGGATTGTCATTTTCTGTACCACCAAGCCAGAAGGAGATTCCGCCTTCTTTGCAGAATATATATAAAGAATTACAGAGTGACTGTGGATGTTATATACCTGATAATGGATACCTTAAGAAATGGGCTGACCAGGGAGTATTGCTGCTTAACACAGTATTGACAGTGAGAGCTCATCAGGCTAATTCACATCAGGGAATGGGATGGGAGCAGTTTACAGATGCGGTTATACAGGCTGTTAATGCACAGGACAGACCTATTGTATATATGTTATGGGGTAATCCTGCACAGAGAAAGATTCCAATGCTTACCAATCCTAAGCATCTTATTCTTACAGCACCACATCCAAGTCCATTGTCAGCGTACAGAGGATTCTTTGGATGTCATCATTTCAGCAAGGCTAATGAATTCTTAAAAGCTAATGGGCTTGAACCGATTGACTGGCAGATAGAAAATATCAATTAAATATTAAGTAATAAAAAAAGGGCTTTAAGCCCTTTTTTTATTTGTCTTCATCACTGATTTCGTTAGCAATTACACCTGATACTGAAGCAGCAATAACAACAACAGCAATAATAGCAACTGCAACACCTATAATAGGTCCTACGAATAAAAGAAACATCTCTTACACCTGCTTTCTATAAGTATAATACCCAGATTAATTAATAATATTATAAAGCTATTGAGGTGCTTTTTCAAGATTTTTGTTTGCTGTTGCAAGCATAAGCTTGATTCTGTTTAACTGGTTAACTTCAGAAGCACCAGGGTCATAGTCTACAGCAATGATATTAGCTTCTGGGAACGCTGCACGCAATTCCTTGATAACACCCTTACCAACAATATGATTTGGAAGACATGCGAATGGCTGACAGCATACAATGTTGCCGGCACCATTATGTATAAGCTCAATCATCTCACCAGTAAGCAGCCAGCCCTCACCAGTCTGGTTTCCTAATGATACTAAATCCTTTGCAAGAGCAGCGGTGTCTTTAATGCTTGAAGGAGCATCAAATCGTTTGCTTTCACGAAGAGCTTTATTACCTTCTTTTCTGAACCATTCAAGGATTTTGATTACTGTATTATTAATAAATGCTGATTTCTTGGAAGCACCAAGGTAGTCACGCTTGAAGTTTGCATTTTCAGCACAATATAACAGGAATCCCATAAGGTCAGGAACAACAGCTTCAGCACCCTCGCTTTCAAGTAAGTCAACAATATAATTGTTGGCAGATGGAAGAAACTTAACAAGAATCTCTCCAACTACACCGACTCTTGGTTTCTTGATGTCAAGAAGCTCGATATTATCAAAATCATTGACAATAGCGTGAAGGTTTTTCTTATAGTCCTTCATTGAAACTTTATCCTTAGTGAGCTGTTCAATGAGTACTTTTTTCCATTTCTCATGGAGAGCATTGACAGAACCTGGAACCTTTTCATATGGTCTTGTTCTGTATACAACATTCATGAATATATCACCATATTCAATTGCCATCATGGCTTTCTTAATCATCTTTAAGTCATATTTGAATCCAGAGTTAGTCTCAAGACCCTGGGCACTTAAAGATATAACAGGAATATGTCCAAGACCAGCCTTTTCAAGAGCACGTCGTATGAATCCAATATAGTTGGAAGCACGGCATCCACCACCAGTCTGTGTTATTATTATGGCTGTTTTATCAAGGTCATATTTACCAGAAAGAACAGCATTCATAATCTGTCCTACAACCATAAGAGAAGGGTAGCAGGCATCATTGTTGACATATTTAAGTCCCATATCTACTGAGGACTTGTTATCGTTGTCAAGCACTTCAAAATTATAACCGCAAGAAGAGAGTGCAGGACCGAGTAAGTCAAAATGGATTGGTGACATCTGAGGGCAGAGGATTGTGTAATCTTTTCTCATCTCAGGTGTGAATTCAACTCGGTTGTATGCTGAACTTACAATCTTATGCTTATAATTCTTCTTTTCACGTACCTTTAATGCAGCAATAAGAGAACGTACTCTGATTCTTGCGGCACCAAGGTTATTAACCTCATCAATCTTTAATACAGTGTATATCTTTCCTGATTTAGTAAGAATATCGTTAACAGCATCAGTTGTTACTGCGTCAAGACCGCATCCGAATGAATTAAGCTGGATAAGGTCAAGGTTATCACATTTCTTTACGTATGATGCAGCGGCATACAATCTTGAATGGTACATCCACTGGTCCATAACAATAAGAGGTCTCTCTACATTGCCAAGGTGTGATATTGAATCCTCAGTAAGAACTGCAATTCCGTATGAATTGATAAGTTCTGGTATACCATGATTGATTTCAGGGTCAACATGATATGGTCTGCCGGCAAGTACAATGCCTCGTTTTCCTGTCTCGTTAAGAAACTTGATAACTTCCTCACCTTTCTTATGCATATCCTCTCTTGACTGCATAAGTTCAGCCCATGCGGCAGATACAGCAGCTTTGACTTCTGCCTGAGGAATATCAGCGAATTCTTCTGTAAGTCGCTTTGCAAGAATCTCTTCATTCTCAAATGAAAGGAATGGATTCCTGAAATCAACATGTTCTGTCTTTAATTCCTCAACATTGTTCTTGATATTTTCTGCATATGATGTAACGATAGGACAGTTGTAGTGGTTGTTAGTCTTGTCTATCTCTTTGTGCTCATATGGAACACAAGGATAGAAGATAAACTTAACTCCCTGCTTAATAAGCCAGCTTATATGTCCGTGGGCAAGCTTGGCTGGGTAACATTCTGACTCTGATGGAATAGATTCTATTCCGAGTTCATATATCTTTCTATTTGACTGAGGTGAGAGAACTACTCTGTATCCAAGTTTTGTAAAGAATGTAAACCAGAATGGATAGTTCTCATACATGTTAAGTACTCTTGGAATACCGACAACTCCTCTTGAAGCGTCATCTTCACCGAGTGGCTCGTAATCAAATAAGCGGTGGAGCTTATAATCAAAAAGATTAGGAAGCTTATCGTCAGTCTTTTCTTTTCCAAGACCACGCTCACATCTGTTACCTGTTATAAAACGTCTGTTGCCAGAGAATTTGTTGATAGTAAGGTGGCAGTTGTTAGTACAGCCTTTACATCTTGTCATAGATGTCTCAAATGTAAGCTCGTTAATCTTATCGATTGAAAGCATTGTAGAGTCAGATATTCCGTCATATCTTTCTCTTGCGATAAGGGCAGCACCAAAGGCACCCATTATACCAGCTATATCAGGTCTTATCGCATCGACACCTGTAATCTTTTCAAAGCTTCTTAAAACGGCATCATTATAGAATGTACCACCCTGAACAACTATATGTTTACCTAAATCATCCGGGTCAGCAATCTTGATAACTTTGTATAAAGCGTTCTTAATAACCGAGTATGCAAGACCGGCAGAGATATCTGCGACCTCGGCACCTTCCTTCTGCGCCTGCTTAACCTTTGAGTTCATGAATACTGTACATCTTGTACCAAGGTCAATAGGATGTTTTGCAAAAAGAGCTTCTTTAGCGAAATCCTGAACTGAGAAGTTAAGTGATTTGGCAAATGTCTCTATGAATGAACCACAGCCTGATGAACAAGCTTCATTTAACTGTACAGAATCAACTGTCTGGTTCTTGATTTTGATACACTTCATATCCTGTCCACCGATATCGATGATACAATCAACTTCCGGGTCGAAGAAAGCAGCAGCATAGAAGTGTGATACAGTCTCAACCTCACCATCATCAAGCAGAAGTGCAGCCTTGATTAAAGCCTCGCCATATCCTGTTGAACAGGAAGATACAATCTTAGCCTTAGGAGAAAGCTTAGAATATATCTCTTTGATTGACTTGATAGTTGTGGCAAGTGGAGAACCATTATTGTTTGAATAGAATGAATATAACAGCTTGCCGTCCTCGTCAATAAGGGCAACCTTAGTTGTTGTTGAACCTGCATCAATTCCTAAATAGCAGTTTCCCTCATAATTCTCTATAGGTGCTGTTGCAACCTTAGCCTTCTTATGTCGTTCAGTGAATTTGTCGTATGCTTCCTGATTCTCAAATAATGGCTGCATACGCTCAACCTCAAAGTCTAATTTAATCTTGCCTTGAAGTCTGCTTATAATATCAGCCACATCAACTAAAACATCTTCTTTATAGTTCATTGCAGAACCAATAGCTGCAAAAAGGTGAGAGTGGTCAGGTGCAATAATCTGGTCAGAACCAAGACTTAATGTACGGATGAATGCTTCTTTTAACTCTGATAAGAAATGAAGCGGACCACCTAAAAATGCAACATTGCCTCTGATAGGCTTACCACATGCAAGACCAGATATTGTCTGGTTAACAACAGCCTGAAAGATAGAAGCAGATAAGTCTTCCTTAGTAGCTCCCTCATTGATAAGAGGCTGTATATCAGACTTGGCAAATACACCACATCTTGCTGCGATAGGATATATAGATTTGTAATTTTTAGCATACTCATTAAGACCAGAAGCATCTGTCTGTAAAAGAGTAGCCATCTGATCGATGAATGAACCAGTACCACCAGCACATATTCCGTTCATTCGCTGGTCTATTCCGTTAGTGAAATATATTATCTTGGCATCCTCGCCGCCAAGCTCAATAGCTACATCACACTGAGGTGCTTCTGCCTGAAGGGCTGTAGATACAGCAACGACTTCCTGAGTGAAAGGAACTTCAAGATGCTTTGCGAGTGTAAGTCCACCCGAACCTGTTATTACAGGATAACATGAAAACTCGCCGAGTTCCTTTACAGCTTTTTCAAGCAGAAGCTGTAATGTTTCCTGAATGTTGGCAAAGTGTCTTTCGTAATCAGAAAATACAATATTATTATTGTTGTCTAATAAAGCAATTTTTACAGTTGTAGATCCGATATCAATACCTAATTTATATTTGTTCATAAGATTATTGTCTCTTAAGACTATCCTCCTTAAAAATTTGCATTATAATAAGAAAAAACTAATTCAGAATGCAACTTTGCATATTATATTATGAAAAACGACAAATTTCAACATAAGTATTGCTATTAAATACTAAAATAAAAAGTTTTTAATACTTTTTTTAGATTTATTTATTTGTTATATTGATTGACTTTTATATTGACTTTACTTATACTTCTTGATGTCTGACATAATTGAAAGGGGCTTGTTTATATTATGAATTGGTTTGATAAGTTAGAACGCAAATTCGGACGATATGCAATTCACAATCTGATGTATTATATAATTGGAATATATGTAGTTGGATTTATTATTGCGATGTTCGCACCACAGGTATACAGCAGCTATTTAAGTCTTGATGTATCTATGATATTAAAGGGACAGGTATGGAGAATTGTAACATTTATGCTGCAGCCGCCATCATACAGTCTTGTATTCATTATCTTTACACTGTATTTTTACTACGTAATAGGTACTGTGCTTGAGAATGCATGGGGAGCTTTTAAATTTAATGTGTATTATTTCAGTGGAGTGATACTTCATATTATTGCGGCATTCCTTATATATGCAATATTTGGAGAGTCATTTACAATGTCAACATATTATATTAATCTTTCACTTTTCATGGCATTTGCCGTTGAACAGTCAGAGACTAAGGTATATCTTTTCTTTATACTTCCGGTTAAAATGAAATGGCTTGGTATAATAGATGGTGTTATATTTGCTATCACAATTGTAGGTGGATACCTGGTACCAGTTATGCCAAGAGCTTTATGGGTAGCATTATATAATATGGGACTTCTGGGTGGAAGTATGTACTCATGCTATGTCAATGCAACATGTGCGCTGATTTCAATGCTTAATTTCATAGTATTCTTAATTATCATACTCAAAGGTTCAAGTAAGACTGAAACACAGAAGAATTTTGCCAAGGCAAGAAAAACAGCTATGAAAGCGCAGGCTAAGGCACAGCAGCAGGCAAGACAGCAGTATGAAAGCTTTAACCAGAACACAGCCAAGGCGGCATATGAGCCTAAGTCATTTGTACCAGGACACGGCGCAAGCAAACACAGATGTGCAGTGTGCAACAGAACAGAGAATGACGGCGAAGATCTTGTATTCAGATATTGCTCAAAATGTAACGGGGCATATGAGTATTGTAATGAGCATTTATATACTCATGTTCATGTGAAGTAAGGCTAGACAATAGCGAGTTTTTGTGAGATAATTTTGATTAAGAATGTATTTAATTATTTTAGATGCATATTATATTATGGAGGAAATTATGAAAAAGACTAAAATTATATGTACTATGGGACCTAATACTAACGATAGAGAGCTTATTAAACAGCTCGCTTTAGCTGGTATGGATATTGCCAGATTTAACTTTTCTCATGGTGATCATGAGGAGCAGGCTGGCAGATTTGCACTTGTTGAGAGTGTAAGAAGTGAGCTTAATATCCCTATAGCTACATTGCTTGATACAAAAGGACCTGAGATCAGAACAGGTTTATTAAAGGATGACAAGAAGGTTACTCTTGTAGAGAACCAGAAGTATACTCTTACAACAAGAGATATTGTTGGTGATGACAAGATTGGCCATATAACATATGACGGACTTCCACAGGATGTTTCAAGAGATAACACAATCCTTATCGATGATGGCCTTATCGAGTTAAGAGTTGACCAGATTATCGATGGAACAGATATCGAATGTACAGTAATCAATGGTGGTGAGTTAGGCTCTAAGAAGGGTGTTAATGTTCCTAACGTAAGCATCAGATTACCAGGTATCACACAGAAGGATAAGGAAGATATCATATTTGGTATTGAGCAGGGATTTGATTTCATCGCAGCTTCATTCGTTAGAAATGCAGCATGTATCCAGGAAATCAAAGAGTTATTATGGTCACATGATGCTGACATCCCAGTAATTGCCAAGATTGAGAATGCAGAAGGTATCAAGAACCTTGATGAGATAATCAGAGTTGCAGATGGTATCATGGTTGCCCGTGGAGACATGGGTGTTGAGATTCCAGCAGAGCAGGTTCCACATATCCAGAAGGAGATTATCAGAAAGTGTAACGCATCTTATAAGCCAGTTATCACAGCTACACAGATGCTTGATTCTATGATTAGAAATCCACGTCCTACAAGAGCTGAGGTTACAGACGTAGCTAATGCTGTATATGATGGTACAGACGTTGTAATGCTTTCAGGTGAGACAGCTAATGGTAAGTATCCATTAGAGGCTCTTAAGATGATGGTTAAGATTGTTGAGTCAACAGAGAAGGAACTTGAGGGTAACAGAATTAATTATTCTAACCTTCACTCTAAGAGAAGCATATCAAGTGCTGTTGCTAATGCTTCAGTTCAGACAGCAGCTAACCTTAATGCAAAGGCAATTGTTTGCCCAACAATATCAGGATTTACTGCACGTCTTACATCTAAGCTTAAGCCAGATGCTATGATTATCGGATGCTCTCCTTATGAACCAGTTCTTAGAAAGATGCAGATATACTGGGGCGTTAAGCCATTAAAGACAGCAGTAGAGAAGTCTACAGATAAGATTATTGAGCATGCTCTTGAGGCATCTGAGAATGCTGGATATTTAACAGATGGTGATATTGCTATTGTTTCAGCAGGTATTGCTACTAATTCAGCACCAACATCTAAGAGAGGATTAACTAATACAATGCGTGTAGTTAATATCTAATTATGAAAATTGTTAAAAAATTATGTGTATGGATTCCTGCTGTGATTATTATTGTATGTATATTTGGATTTTCACAGCAGAATGGAGAGCAGTCAATGGGAATCAGTTACAAGGTATCTGAGTTCCTTGTTGATGTTGCAGATAGTATACATTTGATTGATATGAAGTGGAATGACAGAGCTCATGCACTTGAACAGATGCAGCCGGAATTAAGAGAAATTATTATAATGATCTATTTTCAAGAGCTAAAGCTAAGAGAAATTGCTGATATAATGCAGATTGGATTACCGCT
>URGC01000058.1 GCA_900547255.1 uncultured Eubacterium sp.
ATGCCTTGTGTCTGAAAGTAGGTGCACTTAAATCAAATGCTACAGTTATATATTCAGGCTTTTCCTCATCAATAAAACGGAACATTATATTTAAAAAGCCAAACAAAGCATTAGTGTGTATTCCCTCACTGTTAGTAAGGTCTGGCACACCATAAAAAGCTCTGTTTAATATGCTGTGTCCGTCAATTAGCATAATTTTTTTACTCATATATAACTCCCATTCCTGCATGCTGCATTAAAAAAATTTAATAATTATCAGAACCAGAAGGACGATAAGAATCATGCCATTAGAAAATAAAGTCACTGAATTCATCGTTTTCTCGTTTTCTTTGTACCAGTTAAGGTAATGTATCCTGTCTTTAAGGCGCTGTTCAACTAATCCCTTAAAATCAAAAACATTGAGATATTTCTGATATTGAGGGTTTATATTTTTCTCGTCATAATCATTAAGACCATATTCAATTATACAGTATATCTCCAATTCCTCTTTACAATCATCGCAGTTAATGACATGCTCAACGAAATTTTTCTCGTTTTTGTAGGACATGTCATCATTCTGAAATGCTGGTATCTGCTGTTGATATAATTTACATGTATTCATCATATATTACCTCGTATGGCGTATCTGACCCACCATGATATTGATAAAAAGCCCACCAGTATAAACTGATGGGCTTTAACATACATATCTAATGCAGGAGAAGGGATTTGAACCCTCACGATGTCACCACCGGTGGATTTTGAGTCCACTGCGTCTGCCGTTCCGCCACTCCTGCAAATGTGTGCTGTAAGCATACGCCTACAGCACCGCAAGACTTAAATAGTCTATCATAATAGCTGTAAAAAAGCAAGTTTGTTATGTATATTTTATAATCTATTATACAATTCCTCGTATTTTCTTGCAGAATTATCCCATGAGAAATCTTTCTTCATAGCCCTGTCGACAATCTTATTCCACTCTCTCTTATGATTATAGAACACACTCTTTGCATAGTTAATAATGCCAAGCATCTCATGTGCATTATAATTAGCGAATGAAAATCCTGTTCCAGTACTCTCATATTCGTTGTATGGCTCAACAGTATCTTTAAGACCACCCGTTTCACGGACAATTGGAATTGTACCATATCTTAAACTCATTAACTGGCTCAGACCACATGGCTCGAATAATGATGGCATTAAGAATGCATCACATGCAGCATATATCTTATGTGACATCTCTTCTGAGTAATAGATATTAGCTGATACTCTGTCGTTATATTTCCAGTCATAATGTCTGAACATATTCTCGTACTTTTCTTCACCGGTTCCAAGAACGACAAGCTGTACATCCTCTGTACATATCTGATCCATAACGTATGCGATAAGGTCAAATCCCTTCTGGTCTGTTAATCTTGAAACAATACCAATCATGAATACATTCTTGTCTTCCTTCAAACCAAGCTGCTTCTGTAATGCAACCTTGTTCTTCCACTTCTCTTTACGGAATGTAACCTGATTGTATCTTGCTGTAAGTGACTGGTCTGTCTCTGGATTATAAACTTCATAGTCAATACCATTAACTATACCAGTAAGGCAGTTTGAACGCGCATTCATAAGTCCGTCAAGATGCTCACCATAGAAAGGTGTCTTAATCTCTTCTGCATATGTAGCACTTACTGTTGTAACCTGATCTGCATATACAATACCGCCCTTAAGATAATTGGCATCATTGTATGCTTCAAGCTTGTCTGATGTAAAGTATTCATCAGGAAGACCTGTTATATCTTTGACCTTTTTAAGATCCCATATACCCTGGAATTTGAGGTTATGTATTGTGATTATCGACTTGATGCCCTTGTAGAAATCACCCTGTGAAAATCTTTCTTTGAGATAAACTGGAACAAGACCAGTCTGCCAGTCATGGCAGTGTATAATATCCGGCTTAAATCCTAATACTGGTATCGCTGATAATGCAGCCTTGCTAAAGAATGCAAATTTCTCAATATCTTCGTGAATCCAGCTATATGGCTTAGGACCTGAGAAATAGAACTCATTATCAATAAAGTAAAATGTGATTCCGTCGTACTCGAGCTCAAGAACGCCTACATACTGTGAGCGCCATGCAAGGTCAATATAAAAATGTGTCTTATAGACCATCTTCTGGCGGTATTCCCAAGGTATACACATATACTTAGGAATCATAACTCTTACATCGTATTCATCTTTATTAAAGTATTTAGGCAGTGATCCAACAACATCGGCAAGCCCCCCAGTCTTAATAAATGGAACACATTCGGATGCAATAAATAAAACATTCTTCATATCTTTTCCTCCTGTCAAGTATGATTTATTACCAATAACGACGAACTGCTGTAATCGTCATAATATTCATCGAAGCTATCTTAACAACGTCTCCCGGAACAGATGCATGAATAATCTGTCCACCACCTATATATAATCCAACATGGCCTGGATAACATACTATATCACCCGGCTGGATATTGGATAAAGATACTGCCTGTCCACTATAAGCCTGTGAAGAACTTGACCTTGATAATCCAATACCATACTGTCTGAACAGATATGATGTAAAGCCTGAACAGTCAAAGCCTGAAGGACTTGAACCACCTGATACATAAGGTGTTCCAAGTAACTGGTAAGCAAGGCTTATAACACCGCTTGCAACTGAAGAGTCGTTCCTTGCAGTTGTTGAATATGATAATGAATATGAACTATTAACAGCACGCGCTGCTCTCTGCTGGGCGCTTGTAATCTTAGATACGATATCACTCTGTTCTTTTTTCAGGTCTTCAATTGTTGTGTACAAAGAAGCCTGCTTGTCATGAAGCTCAGTATCCATATTCTGGAGTTCAGCCATATCTGATTCAAGTTTCTGTTTGATTTCACTTATGCTTTTGGCAGTGTTAGACATCTCCTCTAACTTGGATCTGTCATAGCTGTATACCTGCTGTACATATTCAGTCTTATTAAGGACTTCACTCATATTAGCAGATGATAATAAAACATCTGATATAGATGCAGTCTGATCCTCGTACATATATTTGATTCTAAGCTTCATATCATCATACTGTGAATCAAATGTCTGCTGGGCTTTTTTCAAGTCTTCATTAGCCTTCTGGATTTCATCATTCTTATTAGCCATTGAGACTTCAAGCTCATCCATCTGTAACATTACGTATGCGAGTTCGTCTTCTATATTGTCTATTTTATTCTGGTTCTGATTTTTCTGCTTCTGTAAATCTGTAATTGTATCTGCAAATGTAGTCATTCCCATAACAGAAGTTATTACAAGAGCTACAGCAATTGATTTTAAAAACTTTTTATACATATAACACCTTTAAATAAATTAATTAATAATATTCAGGTATTATTATATAATTAATTTAATTTGTATTCAAGTCTTATTTTATCTGCAATCAATGCAATGAATTCTGAGTTGGTTGGTTTGCCTTTTCCATTAGATATTGTATATCCGAACAGATCATTCAAAGTATCAGTGTTTCCGCGGTTCCAAGCAACTTCAATAGCATGTCTTATTGCACGTTCCACCCTGCTTGGAGTTGTCTGGTACATCTTAGCAATTGTCGGATATAAAATTTTAGTGATGCAGTTAATCACTTCTGCATCTTTAATTGCAAGAATAATAGAATCTCTGAGGTAATTATAACCTTTGATATGTGCCGGAATACCTATATCGTGAATGATATTGGTTATCTCTGTCTCAAGGACATGCACATTAATAGCCTCATGATTAGAATTGATAAGAGGATTTGATGTTTTATGTACGTTTTTGTTACTGCTTGTCTTAGGCTTTACTGCCCTGATTTTCTCTATTAAAGCCTGATTATCAAAAGGCTTCATAAAATAATAAACTGCCCCATTTTCAAAAGCATCCTCTGTAACAGCTTCTTTTCCCACCGAGCTGATTACAATAAATGCTGGAAACTTTTTAATCTTTTCATCTTTAAAAACCTTCTTCATAACCGTTATGCCATCATCTTCAGGCATAATGATATCAAGAAGTACTACATCAGGTTCATACTTTTTTATAATCTCTAATGTATCTTTACCATTGTTAGCTGTGCCGACTACCTCCATGTCGCGCTCCTCGCTGATAACTGCCCCTAAAACATTAACCATATCAGCGTTGTCGTCTGCTATTGCCACGCGCAAATTCTCCATAAAAATAACCTCCATAAGGTGATAACCTACCCAATTAGTTACCAACGAAAACTTCAAATATAATTATATTTCCATATTTTACCATATTCAAGCCATATATATCGCAATTTTCGACATAGGTACTAAAAGATGGTTATTTTTAATCAGGTTTCAGCATATTTTCAATAAATATTCCATAACCTCTTGTGCTGTCCTGAACGAAAACGTGTGTAACAGCTCCAATAATTTTATCATCCTGTATTATAGGACATCCGCTCATTCCCTGCACAATCCCGTTAGTTATATCGAGAAGCTCCTTTGATGTGCACCGGAATGTTATATTTTTTTCATCGCGGTATGATATATCTTCAATCTCAATATCATACATCTTTAATTCACCGTCAAGATAAACGGATATATATGCTGCACCTTTACGGATTTCACGGTTAAAACCTACCTCATATGCTTTTAAATTATACTGTTTTATAAGGCTCTCACACTTGGAAGCCGGAATTGTCCCGAATACACCATATCTTGTATTGGCACTGATTAATCCGAGCTGGTTAGAATATGAATAGTCAATTGTTCCCACATATTCTCCCGGTGTATTCTCATGTCCCTGTGTAATAGATATAATATTAGTATGGTATAAAAAGCCATTGGATGTGTTAAGAAGCTTTCCAGTTGATGCATCGCTCATGCCATGTCCAAGCGCACCATAATTGCCATTTTTATCAATATAAGTTATTGTGCCTATTCCCTGTGTGTCATCCTTAACCCATATTCCAAGCTTGTACTCAGAAGCTTCGTCCTTTTCAGGCGTTACATTAACTGTCTCATACACATTGTCTCTTATGAAACCGACACATAGCTCGCTTCCGTCACACTGCTTTAGAATGTCAGCAATCTGCTTCTTTTTGCTTACTGCTTCACCGTTGATGTCCACAATGTAATCACCGCTTATAAGATAATTTCTGCTCGGAGTGCATGTCTGCCCGTTTTCATTGATAAATTCAGCAGTATCAGCAACGAATATGCCGTCAGTCTTAATGTATAAGCCGATAGGAAAACCGCCTGTATACAGTGAATTTTCTTCAAGGACAGACAATTTGCCAGATGGCATGGAAATAAGATTAAACAGCTTGTATTCAAGGGAATAGTCAGCTTTTTCTTTAGCCTGGAAAGTGACAGGCTTTGAAAAATTCACAGTCTGGTTAGTCTCTTTTATGACTGCGGTAACTGGAATGTCAAGGTCAACCACAGTATCCTTATTGCTGTATATATATAATTCTTCTGGCAGACTCTGTGAGATATGCCATATATAAATCAATAATGTACTCAGTGAAAATGTCAAAAAAAATAATATCAATAGCTTGCTATGTCTGGCTTTCATCTTCAAACCTCCATATAAAATCTATTGATATTATCTGCATATATTATTAATTTTTCTTTGCCAATTTTTTCATTTCTCTGGCGTTATTCAACGCTGCTTCCGTAACCTTCGCACCTCCGAGAAGTCTTGCAAGTTCATTGACACTTTCTTCCTCATTGAGACTATGAATAGATGTCAGCGTTGTTGTCTTGTCAGCTTTTTTCTCAATTATAAAATGTTCATCTGACATTGCCGCAATCTGTGGAAGATGTGTGATACATATTATCTGATGGCTTGATGAGAGCTGTGATAATTTATTGCCTACCATCTGTGCAGTCACGCCGCTTATTCCAGCATCAATCTCATCAAATATAAGTGTATCAGTGTCATCTTTATCTGCAATGACCGTTTTGAATGCCAGCATGATTCTTGATAATTCACCACCGGATGCGATTTTAGATAAAGGTTTTAAATCTTCACCGACATTCGTTGATATAAGAAAACGCATTTTATCAGTTCCATCAGCCTGAAATTTGTCCGTTTTTTCAAATTCTGGTCTAAAGTCATTGTTTAAAAAGTTAAGTTCAAAAAGACCTTTTGATACTGCCTTGCAGAGCTTGTCTGCTGATTTCTTTCTTGCATCTGTAAGCTTTTCAGCGGCAGCAGACAATTTGGTATTAATATCCTCTGACTGTGATTTTAACCCAGCATATATCTCATTAAAATTAAGCAGCTCATCAAGCTTTTTCTGGCTGTTACTGCTATATTCAAGAATCTCTTCAATTGTTCTGCCATATTTTAATTTAAGAGAATTAATAAGATCCAGACGTTCTGACATATTATTATATTCTTTTTCTCTAAAATCAAAGGAATCCATATAATCAGACATTCCCATCAAGGCATCGTTTATTATATCTTCGGCAGAAGACAATGTATCAACAATATCAGATAAAGATTCATCATAAGCTAAAGCCTGAGTAAGTAATTTAACAGATTGTCCTATACTGTCAGATACACTTTCATCATCATTGTCAAGAATCTGTCTTGCCGCTGACATGTGCTGTGCTATTTTCTGGTAATTAGACATTTTCTTAAATGTGCTTTCAAGCTCTTCATCTTCGCCTGGCTTTAAGGCGGCATCAGTTATCTCGTCAATCTGATATTCAAGAAGGTCTATCTCTCTGTTTCTTGCTGATTCATCACTGCTCATGCTTTGAATCTTGTCATTAAGCTCATTGTATGTGTTATAAAGCTTTGTATATGCATCTGATAATGGCGCAATTGTATTATGTCCGAATAAATCAACCATATCAATATGCGTGCTCTCTTTTAGGAGAATCTGGTTATCATGCTGTCCGTGTATATCTATAAGTATATGTGATACAGCCTTTACCTCACCGATAGTAAATGTCTCACCATTAATTTTGATTGTTGATTTTGATGGTGTGATTTTTCTTGAGATAATTATAATCCCCTCTTCAAGTTCCTCTATGCCGTAATCTTTTAACTTTTTGATTTTATCAGCAGAATCGACTTTGAACGTCAGTTCTGTAAGGGCATAATCACAGCCCTTTCTGATTATGTCAGCATTGACTTTGCCACCCAGGGCTATATTAACAGAACCAAGTATAATGGACTTACCTGCACCTGTTTCACCAGTCAGTATATTAAGTCCGTTCTTAAAATCTATATCAGCTTCTTCGATAAGCGCAAGATTTTTAACATGAAGATTTGTAAGCATATATTCTCCTTGAATATTATTTAAGTATCTTTTTTAATTTGTTCATAAGATTCTTTGTATCCTCAACCGAGCGGACAGCGCACATTATAGTGTCATCGCCGGCGATTGTTCCAACTATTTCATTCATATGCAGTGCATCAAGGGCAGCGCAGACTGCCATAGCCATTCCAGATACAGTCTTAATTACCAATATGTTCTGTGCCATATTCATATCGACAAAACCATCTTTTAATATCCTGATATATTTTTCTCCAAGATTATTGTCATGTCCCTGAAATACAACATATTTAGGAATACCGTCTGTTGTTGTCTTGGTAAGATTTAACTCTCTTATATCCCTTGAAACTGTCGCCTGTGTGACATTATATCCAGCATTATTAAGAGCCAGCGCCAGTTCTTCCTGTGTACTGATTGCGTTATCTTTGATTAATTCTAATATTTTACTATGTCGATCGGTTTTCATATATATCTCCATTCTATAATCAGCATGCTTCTACATAAGCTTTTCTCTTACTCTCAATAAAAAGCTGTCGTTATTAGTCTTTAAAAGCCTTGTCGTTGTTGATGAACGGGTTATCACTATCTCATCATTAGTATTGACCTTGAAATAATGTTCACCATCAAATGTTGCTATTCTTTCTTCTGACAGCTTCTTGCTGTCACACATTTTGATGACAACCTTATCCTTAGGACCGAATATAATGCTCCTTTTGTTGAGTGTATGAGGACATATAGGAGTAAGCATGATAAGCTCTGCATTAGGCTGTATAATCGGGCCTCCTGCCGAAAGACTGTATGCTGTTGAACCTGTTGCTGTCGCTATTATAACACCATCTGCCGAATACGAACTAAGGTACTGGTCATTGACATATATATCAAAATCAATAATCCTAAGATTGCCATATCTGTTGACTACAATATCATTAAGTGCTGTATTTTCATATACAAGCTTTCCATTGCGGTAGATACTTCCGCTTATCATCATTCTCTCATCAACTATGTAATCATTAGATATAACTTTATCAAGGCATTGCATGTATGAATTCATGTCAGCATCTGTAAGGAATCCCAGTGTGCCTATATTAATTCCCATGAACAAAGAATTCTTACCCTTAAAATCACTGACAGCTTTAAGTAATGTACCATCTCCCCCAAGTACAATTACAACATCTATCATATCAGCATCACATTCATCATTGTCAGTGTATACATTGACATTTTTCGTGCGAAGATATTCAATTATCTGTTTTGAAAAATTGCCATCTAAATCTTTATTGGCATTGGATATAATATAAAAATTCTGCATATTAACCTCTAAAAGGCACTGATACATCTATTTATCAAGTGTGTCATGTGCCGCTGAAACTATTTTTTCAGAATCAACCGGAATATTGTCATAGATTCCTTCTGTATGCTTCTTTATATGTAACAGATACTCAATATTGCCCTCAGGCCCTTTGACTGGCGAAAATTCAAGATTCATAACCTCAAAACCGATTGAAATTGCATAATCAATCACCTTGTCAATAACTTCCTTGTGGACTAACGGGTCACGGACAACACCATGTTTGCCGACTTTCTCTCTGCCTGCCTCAAACTGTGGCTTGATAAGGCATACAATCTCACCATCATCAGATAGAAGGTCTTTTACCGGTCCCAAAACCTTAGTTAGTGAAATGAATGACACATCAATACTTGAAAACTGTATTCTGTCTTCTATATCATTTGGAACAACATAACGGATGTTAGTCTTTTCCATACATACAACTCTTGGATCATTGCGCAGTTTCCAGTCAAGCTGTCCATGTCCTACATCAACAGCATATACTTTTACTGCACCATTCTGGAGCATGCAGTCTGTAAATCCACCTGTTGATGAGCCTACATCCATGCACACCTTTCCATCTAATGTAACATCAAAGCAGTTCATAGCTTTTTCAAGCTTTAAACCGCCACGGCTTACGTATTTAAGCGTGGTTCCACGCACTTCAATCTCAGCTTCCTCTGGAAAAGACTGTCCGGCTTTATCTTCTTTCTGTCCATCAACATAGACATTGCCAGACATAATTATTGCTTTTGCCTTCTCTCTTGATGTTGCCAATCCTCTATTTACAAGTAAAACATCTAAACGTTCTTTAGCCATAAATTAAGAGCCTTTCTTATATATTTTCATAAAATGATTCAATTCTGTCACAGACAGACTGCGCATCTATTCCTGCTTCTGCACGCAGAATAGATACATTGCCATGTTCTATATAGTCGTCTGGAAGAGATATATTAAGAACCTTGATATCAAGGCATGCCTCATCAACATAATGGCATACAACCTCTCCAAAACCACCGGTGTATACATTCTCTTCCATTGTCACAAGCAGTGAATGATTAATTGCACATTCATGCAGTACTGTGATATCAATTGGTTTAACAAATCTGGCATTGATTAATGAGACATTATATCCTTTGGACTTTAACATATCCCTGACATCACTGGCAATCTCAACCATGCTTCCGACTGCAAGGAGTGCAATATCCTTTTCCATATACATAATCTCAGATTTGCCATATACAATATCCTCATTGAATTCATGGAACTTATCACATGCTGTTCCTCTTGGATATCTTATCGCAAATGGACCATTATAATCTAATAATCCAAACTTCAATCCTTCTGATAGTTCAACATCATTCTTAGGCGCAAATATGCTCATATTAGGTATATTGCCAAGATATGACAAATCAAATATTCCCTGATGTGTCTCACCATCGCTTCCAACAAGTCCTGCCCTGTCAATCGCAAAAACTACATGGAGCTGCTGTATACAGACATCATGTAATATCTGGTCATATGCTCTTTGCAGGAATGATGAATATACTGCAAATACAGGCTTCATTCCACCTGCTGCCATTCCAGCACAGAATGTTGTAGCATGTTCTTCTGCTATACCGACATCATAGAATCTGTCAGGATACCATTTGGAAAACTTCTTAAGTCCGGTTCCATCCGGCATAGCTGCTGTGACTGCTGTGATGGTTGTATCATTCTTTGCAAGCTGGCAGATAGTCTTTGAAAATATATCTGTATATGTTGGTTTAGGGTTATTAGATATAACCTCACCAGTCTCTATATTGAATGGCGCAATGCCATGGAATTTGCTTGGATTGCGTTCTGCTGGTTTATATCCATGCCCTTTCTGTGTGACAACATGTATAAGACATGGCCCGTCAATTCTTTTAGCTATATTAAATAATTTAATAAGCTTGTGGATGTCATGTCCATTAACAGGTCCAAGATAATTAAGCCCCATATCAATAAACATCTGTCCAGGTAATATAATCTGCTTTAAATTGCTTTTTGTATGCTTTATTGATTCTACAAGCCTGTGTCCGCCCGGCATCTTATACAATGTATTAACAATGCCATCCTTGAGGTCATAGTATGAGTCTGATGAACGTATATTACTGAGCATCTCATTGACAGCACCGACATTCTTGGAGATTGACATAGTGTTATCATTAAGAACAATTATAAAGTTACTCTTTAACTGCCCTGCATTGTTTAATGCTTCATATGCCATACCGCCAGTGAGCGCACCATCACCTATAACAGATATAACATTATAGTGCTGGTTTAACATATCCCTTGCACAGACATATCCAAGCCCTGCTGATATAGATGTTGAGCTGTGTCCTGTATCAAATGCATCAAAATTACTCTCATTACGCTTAGGAAACCCGCTCATTCCACCGAACTTTCTAAGGTCGTTAAACATATCCTTTCGTCCTGAAAGAATCTTATGTGTATATGACTGATGGCCTACATCCCATATAACCTTATCATTAGGCAGATTGAAAGCTATATGCAGTGCCATTGTAAGTTCTACTACACCAAGATTAGATGCCAGATGTCCACCTGTCTTACTTATATTCTCAATAAGAAATGTACGGATTTCATCAGCAAGCTGATTATATTCAATTGGATCAAGTTTCTTAATATCATTAGGTTTATTGATCTTCTCAAGTATCATTCTAATCACACATTTCCTTTGCTACTTTGATCTGTTAATCAGATAATCTATAAGCTGTACTAAAAATTCATTGTCTCCAATACTTTTTATGATATCCTCTGCCTTTGCAGACATTGAGCTTACAGCCTCCCTGGCTGCATCTATTCCATAAAGTGACACATACGTAGTCTTATTATTACGCTCATCGCTGTGGACAGGCTTGCCAAGCTTAGCCTCATCGCCATATATATCTAGGATATCATCCTGAATCTGGAATGCCACGCCAACCAGATTACCAGCTTTTTCAAGCTTATTAATCACATCATCATCTGCACCTGCAAGAGCACCTCCTGCCATGAATGCAGCTTCTATAAGAGCACCTGTCTTTAAGTTAAAAATAAAATCAAGCTGCTCTTTATCCATAGCTTTTCCAGTAAGGAATACATCAAGCGACTGACCGCCAACCATACCATTAATTCCGGCTTTGCAAGCGATTATAGCGGCTGCCCTGTTCATATTATATACCTGTGTATTGTCAGTATTCCTGTATGCAGACATAATTGCAGACAGCATAACCTCATAGGCATAGTTAAGGAGCGCATCACCTGCCAATACACCGAAATCCTCACCAAATTTCTTATGTGTTGTCAGCTTACCTCTTCTGTAATCATCGTTATCCATGGCTGGCAGGTCATCATGTACAAGCGAATATGAATGTATATATTCAAGTGCTGCCATAAATGGTTTGACCACTGAATCATCTTTGCCACCGCAAAGTCTGAATGTCTCCATGATTATAAGCGGACGGACTCTCTTACCGCCAGCTTCCACGCTGTATCTGGCACTCTCTATAATCAATTCTTTATGTTTTTCTGGTTGTGGAAGATAACTTTTAATAATTTTGTCAGTTTCTGTCGTTCTGGCAGTTAATTCATCATTAAAATTCATCCTGTGTCTCCTCCTGTTTGTTTAGAACTGTTATCTCTTTTTCTACCTTATCGAGCTGCTGATTGCAGTTCTCGACAATTTTAATGCCATTTTTATATAATTTGAACGCCTCACTTATTGGTATGCTGCCATCCTCAAGTCTGGCTATGAGTTCATCAAGCTGTTCAAAAGATTCTTCAAGCGTCATGGATTTCATTATATTTAACCTCCTGTACCTCAGATATAATTGTTCCATCTTTTACGGTTACTGTAATCAGTTCGCCTTTATGGATATCCTTTACAGATGTAACATTCTTTCCTGATTGGTTTTCAGTGTAACTATAGCCTTGTCCAAGTTTTTCAAGCGGTGATACGCCATGAAGCCTTGAGGCATATAACTCAAGCCTGTGTCTGTATTCACGAAGTCTTTTCTTAAATATATAATCCATCTTATCCTTCTGGGTGTCGAGATATATACGTCTTTCATTAACCTTTGATAATGGATTGAGATATTTTAATTTCATGGAATAGTTATCTATTATATTGCGCTTGTTATCAACTGCCTGATTAATCAGTGATAACAGCATAAGCCTGTAACCATCAATCCGCTGTTCAATAATAGATATATCTGCGACAGCAAGCTCTGCTGCAGCAGAAGGTGTCGGTGCACGCAGGTCGGCAACAAAATCAGCTATTGTAAAGTCTGTCTCATGTCCTACGGCTGATATAATAGGCGTATGCGCATTAAATATAGCCTCCGCAACAATCTCTTCGTTAAATGCCCACAAATCTTCTATTGAACCGCCGCCTCGTCCAACGATAATCACATCAAGATTCATTGAATCAAGTGTTGTAATTCCTTTGACTATGCTCTCAGCCGCACCATCTCCCTGTACAAGTGCAGGATACAATGTAAGTGATACATAAGGATTCCTGCGGTATGATATATTCATGATATCATGTATGGCAGCGCCTGTTGAAGCTGTGACAATTCCTATTTTCTTTGAAAAATATGGAATTGGACGTTTGTATTCTTTTTCAAAATATCCCATTTCACTGAAATATTTCTTTAATTCTTCAAACTTCTGATAAAGGTCACCAACGCCATCCTGTGTTATCTTAGAAGCATATAGCTGGTATTTGCCATCACGCTCATATACTTCGATACGTCCGCTTACAACAACCTGCATTCCATCACACAGACGGAAGTTCATATTACGCAGATTGCCGGCAAACATTATGGCTGACAAAGTACCTCCCGAATCCTTTAACGTGAAATACAGGTGTCCTGACGAATGGTACTTGCAATTAGACACCTCACCTTTGACATCTATTCTGCTTAAAAGATAGTCCTGCTGGAACATATTCTTAATATATGAATTAATCTGTGTAACAGTGATTATTTTGCCCATATTGCAAGCCTTTCCTGATATAATTACTTAATTATCTTTGCAAGAACTCCATTGATAAATGATGGAGCATTATCTGCACCATACATCTTGGCAAGCTCTACTGCTTCGTTGATAGCTACGCTGTCAGGAATCTCTTCATCAAATTTAATCTCATATACGGCAAGACGCATAATAGTAAGCTCTGCCTTACCAAGTCTGTTAGTTGGCCATCCTTCTGAATAAGTATTGATAATCTCATCAATAGTATCAAGCTTGTCAACAATGTCACTTGTCTTATTCTTAATGTAATTTAAATCTTTTTCCTTGGCACCATCTATATCATTAAGATAGAATTCCATCTGCTGTTTAAAATCTTCATCATTATAGAATTCTGCACGAAAAAGTATTTTAAATATGTGTTCTCTTATAATAGATCTTGTCATTTAATCCTCATTTCTAAAAAAGCCGGGCTGCGTAACACACAACCCGGCATCTTGTTTACGCTAATTATTCTGCTTCAATGTTCAAACTTGCAATCTTAATATTAACTGCTGTAACCTCAAGACCTGTCATTGTCTCGATGGCAGACTTAACCTTATCCTGTACCTTCTTAGATACTGCTGGAATCTCATAACCATACTTAATGTTAAGTGCTACATCAACAACAACATTCTTCTCACTTATAGTAACCTTAACACCCTTAGAAAGACTCTTCATACCGAGCTTGCTTACCAGTTCATTAGTTATATTGCCAGCCATAGAGCATACTCCATCAACTTCTGTTGCTGCCAGACCTGCAATAATTGCAACAACCTCATCTGATATATGAACCTCACCGATATTAATGCTTTCGTGAATGTTATAATTATTACTATTATCTTCAAAATCCTTAGCCATTTAAGAACCTCCAAATAGTTTTTTGTATATTATAATAAATATCTTCAATTATTGCAAATATTTATTGAAATCTTATCTGCACTTAATCCGGTTTTTCTTTTTAATATATCTTCAATCTGCGCTCTCTGGGCATCTGTTATAGAGGATGCGTTAATCACAACATCAGCTTTCTGGTCAACAATTGATACGATAGAATCCTTAAATCCTTTGGCTTCAAGTAAAAGTTCACAAGCAACTTCCTTCTCAGATGCATCTGTCATGCTTGTAAGTTTATCAACAGCCTCCTGCTTCACCTCGTTAGAGATATCGTTGTTATTAACGATTTCCATAAGGGATTCTTTATTCTTTGCACGTATCTGTTCCCTGTTGAGCTTGGCAGTTGATATCTGTGCAGATGTAAGAATTGCAGTTCCGGGAACCTCTCCATCCTCAAAGTTAAAAGATGGGTCAGATTCCATGCTTATATCGTATACCTCGTCTTCTGAAGCATTGGCACTTATATCATTGGATGTCTCTATACTGTCTTTATTCTTTACTGATATTATATCAGATAAACTTCCTGTATAATTAATATATCCTGCAACGGCAATCATCACAGCCAACACAGTTATTATTATTTGATTTCTTTTATTCTTCATGATTAAACTCCTTTATAACATTTTCAGAACTTTAATTTTATGGGCTGGCAGCCCTAACAATGCTTCGACTGCATCAGTTATCTGTGTTACAACTGTTCCGTTATCCCCTCCCTTAGCTACAATAATCACACCCTCTGCAGTCTTACCATCTGACTCATATGTAACAATTACATCCACATCTCCAACTCCTTCAACTTTAGAAAGACATCGTTTAAGTTTCGTTTCCAGCCCCGACTCTTCATCATCTGCCGTATAATCAAATCCATCATAAAGATTGACAGAGCTGCTTTTTTTAGACGTTGGTATGGATATAACAAGCATGATAATACCTATAAGTAATATTATTAATATTTTATCTTTGCCTAATTTATTCAATATATTTGCAGACAGATTCATTTTTTCCTCCAATACACGCTGACATTTGATGAATCAATATCATATATATCCACAAGCATCTGTTTAAATTCCATGCAGTTATCAATATTATCAGTTCCTGTAACGCTTACTTTGATAGATGCTATGTTGTTATTATCTATATCAATATCCGTATCTGTAACAACAAGACCATATTCTGCTGCCTGCTGTTCAACGTATTTCACATTGGCATCTATGTAGCTTTGTATGTATATCTCATTATTACCGGAACCGCCGCTGTTAAAGCTGTTTTTAATATACGAATCGCTGTATATCATATTTTTTTCAAAATATGTCAAAGATTTCTCCGTCGATTGACTTCCATTTTCCGCAATGGTAGAATACATTCATTGTAAAGAGAGGGGCGGATCGCCATGGCGAACAAACATCCGGGG